>DATMVI010000730.1:0-11096 GCA_035563275.1 Pyrinomonadaceae bacterium | reverse complement strand
GCAGAAGGCCGCCGTCCGCCCCGACGCGCAGACGAAAACCAACCGCCGCGACGAGCCGCCCGCGTCGGGCGCGGGCGAGGCCGCGGCGGCCGAAGACCCGAACGCGGCGCGCTACTTCTACGAGTTCGAGAACCCGGACTTCTTCGTCTACTTCATCCACATCGAGCACGACGAGCGCGGCCGCGGGCTCATCCGCTTCGAGCGCCGCACGGACACCGAGCAGTTGACCGAGCCGTTCGAGCTGTCGCCGGCCGCCCTCGCCCGCGTGCAGGGCCACTGGGCGGCGCTCAACTTCCTCGACTCGAAGACCGAGTATCAGGGCGAGCGCAACTACCCGAGCTACGGCAAGTCGCGCCTGCGCATGAAGCGGGGCGGGCGCGAGCGCACGGCCGAGTTCAACTACGCCGGCGACCCCGGCGCCTTCGCCCTCGCCGACGAGTACCGCCGCGCGGCCGAGCAGGCCATCCTCGTCTTCGAGATCAAGATCGCGATGGAGAGCCAGCCCCTTGAGACGCCCAAACTCATCGGCCGGCTCGAATCGCTCGTCGAACGCAAGTCGCTCTCCGACTCTCAGCAGCTCCTCCCGCTCGTGCGCCAACTGACCGAGGACGAACGCGTCCCGCTCGTCGGCCGCAACCACGCCGCCCGCATCCTCAAGAAGATGGAGAAGCAGGAGAAGTGAAAAGCCGCGAGTCGTGAGCCGTTAATCGTGAATCGTGAAGACGAGTCGAGCGCCGCCGCGGCCTGAATCATTCAAACCGCGGCGGCGCTCGACTGTTTCTTTCGATTCACGATTCACGACTCGCGGTCACGGCCCTCCTTATCCTTCCGCTCCTTGCGGTACTGGCGTATGAAGAGGGCGACGGCGACGAGGCCGCCGAGAAAGAGCACGGCCGTGATGCCGAGCACGGCGACGAGTTCACGAGTCCCGGCGTCTTCCATCTTCATCCTCAAAGCCGAGGCCCGGCCGCGGGCGGGGCCTCTCAAGTACCGTCAGAAGCCCTCGCGTCGGGCCTTCCGCCTGTTAAGCGGCCTCCTCGGCCTCGGGTTCTTCGGGCGGGGCGGGCGTGTAGCGTATGCGGCGGATGCGGCGCCCCTCGACCTGCTCGACGAGGAAGCTCGCGCCGTCGTGCTCGACCGTCTCGCCGGGCGGGAGCAGCCGGCCGGCCTTAGCGAGCAGGAACCCGGCCATCGTCGTGTAGCCGCCCTCCTCCGGCAGTCGCAGGTTGAAGCGGCGGTTGGCGTCGCGCACGGCGAGCATGCCGTCGAGGAGGAACGTGCCGCCCGGCTCCTCGACGATCTGCGCGCGCACCTCCTCGTCGTACTCGTCGTTGATCTCGCCGACGATCTCTTCGAGCAAATCTTCGAGCGTGACGATGCCTTCGAGCCCGCCGTGCTCGTCCACGACGAAGGCGATGTGCTGGCGCGCGCCCTGCATCTGCGCGAGCACGGAGCCGAGCCGGGCCGAGGCGGGGACGAAGAGCGGCGCGTGCAGCATCCGTTCGAGGTCGAACTCGACGCGGCCGTTCGTCCGCAGGCACGGCATCAGGTCTTTCATAAAGAGGACGCCGACGATCTCGTCGAGGTGGTCGCGGTAGACGGGCAGGCGCGAGTAGCCGTGCTCGCAGAAGGCGGCCTCGGCGTCGGCCAGAGTCGCCGTGACGGGCAGCGCCTCGACCTCGGTGCGCGGGATCATGGCCTCGCGCACCTCGGCGTCGGCGAAGTCGAAGACGCGGTTGATGAGCCGCTGCTCGGCCTCCTCGATGTGGCCGCCCTGACGCGACATGTCGATGACCTGACGCAGCTCGGCCTCGGTGTAGATGGAGGCGTGCTCGCCCGTCGCGTGCAAGCCGAAGACGCGCACCATGCGGGCGCTCGCCGAGTCGAGCGCGTGGATGGGCAGGCGGAAGACCTTGTAGAAAATCTCCATCGGCAGGGCCGAGAACATCGCCGTCCGCTCGGCCCGCTCCAGCCCGAAGAGCTTCGGGGCCTGCTCGCCGACCGTGATGTGCAGGCTGGTGAGCAGCGAGTAGGCGATGACGAAGGCGACGCCGTGCTTGACGGCGTTGAAGGTGCCGCTGGCCTCGCCGCCCGCGGCGTGCGCTACGTCGGCCGCGTCGAAGAGCCCGGTCGAGACGAGGAGGTCGCCGAGCGGCTCTTCGATGATGGCGGCGATGGTCGGCTCGCCGATGATGGCGAGGGCGAGCGAGGCCAGCGTGATGCCGAGCTGCGAGGCCGAAAGGTAGGCGTTGAGGTTGTCGAGGATGCCGAGCAGGCGCTGCGCGCTGCGGTTGCCCTCGGCGGCCAGCGCCTCGACGCGCGGCCGCCGCACGCCGACGAAGGCGAACTCGGCGGCCACGAAGAAGCCGTTCGCCAGCACGATGAACACGATCGCGATCAGTTTCAGTGCGAGCATAGAAAGAGTCGGCGGTAGACCTCAGACAGTAGGCGGTGGAAGAACTTCCCTCAGCGCGTCTTCCCGGCGCCGGCAGTCTTAGCGCGCGGCCTAGCGGCCGCTGACTACCGTCTACCGTCCGCTCGATTGTTCCAACCTGCCGAAGAACTCGACGACGCGGTTCTCGGCCCAGCGGCGGTCGGCGTCGCCGCGCGCCTCGTCGGCGACGAAGCCGACGTGGCCGCCGCGGGGCGTGACGACGAGGAGCACGTGGGGGTTGCCGGCGATGGAGGCGTCGCGGAACTGCCGGCCGGGGATGATCGGGTCGTCTTCGGCGTGGAGGATGAGCGCCGGCACGCGTATGTGGCGGAGGACGGGGAGCGAGCTGCACCGCGCGTAGTAGTCGTCGGCGCCGCGGTAGCCGCCGTGGGGCGCGGTGTAACGCTCGTCGAACTGCCGCACTGTGCGCACCGCCCGGATGCCGCGCGTGTCGTAGAGGTCGGGGCGCATCGCCGCCTTCCGCCGTATCCTCCGGCGCAGGCTCCGCATGAAGCTCGCGCGGTAGAGCCAGTTGGCGCGCCGCTCGATCTCGCCCGCGCACGCGCTCAGGTCAATCGAGGGCGAGACGGCCGCGACCCCCTTGAGCGCCGGAGGCGCGGCCTCGCCGTACTCGCCCGCGAGGCGCAGAACCATGTTGCCGCTCATCGAGTAGCCGGCGACGTAGACGCGCGGCAGCCGCTCACGCTCGGCGAGCTCTACGACGACGCGGTGGATGTCACCCGTCAGCCCGCTGTGGTAGAGCGTCGGCGTGAGGTGCTCGGTGCCGCCGCAGGTGCGCATGTTGACGGCCGCGACGTTGAAGCCGGCGCGGAAAGCCTTCTGCGCGGTGCCGAGCACGTAGGGGCTTTCGGTGGAGCCTTCGAGTCCGTGGAGGATGACGACGGTGGGCGACTCGCGCCGCCGCGGCTGCCAGCGGCAATGCAGCAGGATGCGGACGCCCGGCTCGACTTCGACGAGGCGCGGCTCGAAGCGGGCTAACTCGGCGCGCAGGCCGCGGCGCAGCGAGCGGAGGGCGGCGACGACGGTCTGCGCGTGGCCGTCGCGCGCGAGGGGGTGCGGCCGGAAGGGCTTTTCGCGGAAGGCGCGCGCGATGCCGGCCAGCCGCGGGCTGAGCGCCTGCGCCGGGACGTGCGCGGCTTCGCCCGCCTCCCCGAACCCTTCGACCCAACTGTTGTCGCTGACCGTCTCCATCGGCGTCGCGCAATTATAAAGGAAGTGGACGGTAGACGGTAGACAGTAGCCGGTAGAAAGACGGCCGCTATCGGACCGTCCGGCCACCCTCAAGCCCTCTCCAGCGCGGCCCGATCCCAGCCGGCGAGGTCGGCCCCGGCCTCGTAGGTGCTTTGCAGAAACTCCACCAGCGCCGCCTCGGGCGACTCGGCCGCGCGCACGTCGTCGTACATCAAAAGGAACTCCTTCATCTCCTGACTGTAGAAGGCCGCGGCCGGGCGGGCGGGCCGCGCCGCGAGGCCGTCCGGCTCGGGGGCCGTGTAAGAGTAGAAGGCCGCGCCCGTGACCGCGCCGCCGCCGGGCCAGAAGCCGTGGCTGATGCACTCGTGCGAGTAAGCCTCGCGCGTGATCGAGTCCGCGCCCTCGCGCTCCGGCGCGCGCCGGCCCGAGAAGCGCGTCACCGCCAGATCGAAGCTGCCCCAGAAGAAGTGCACGGGGCTGCACTTGCCGACGAAGCGGGCGCGGAACTCCCCGAAGACCTTGCCGGCTTGCAGCAGGACGCGCCAGAAGCGGTTGGCGTAGTCGGGGTCGTAGGAGGCGTGCTGCGTGTCCCGCTCGAACGGGATGGGGTCGGGAATCTCGACCGGCGTCGTCCAGATTTTAACGCCGATGTCGAGGCGCCCGAGCGCCGCCATCACCTCGCGGTAAAACTCCGCCACCGTCCGCGGCGCGAGCGCCAGCTTCTCCACGCGGCCGTCGCTGTCTTTGACGACCAGCTCGTGCTCGATGAAGTCGAAGTCGATGTCGAACGAGCGCCGCCCGTAAGGCACGGCCCGCGTCGAAAGCCCGCGCGAGGTCAGGTAGAGCGGCACGTTCCACCAGTGGTTGACGACCGGCGTCTGCGCCAGCCTCACCTTGCCCACCACCTGCGTCCACATGTGGAGCGTGGCCAGCGTCTCTTTCCACTCCGCGAGCGGCAGGGCCGGCCAGCCCTCGCGGCCGCCGCGCGCTCCATCCGATTCCGGACTCGACATGAGAGCCTCCGTTAACTGTGACGAGATCGAAAAGCCGCGCCGCCCGCACCGAAAGTCTTCGCGGCGTGGACTGCAATGTAGGGCGGCGCGCGCCGCCGTGTCAACGCCCGCCCGCCGCCGGGAGGATTCTTTCGAGTCCCGAAGAACTGTGTTGCAACACGGGAACGGGTGTGGTATAAAAGAGGCGTATGGGAGAGGCCCTCAAACGGCGGATTAAGCAGACGGCGGACTTCGCGAGTCCGACGGAGGAGGCCATGCTCAACCTGATGGTGGCCGCCGATTACGTCCGCGCGCGGCTCGACCGCGTGTGCGCCGGGTACGGCGTCACGCACGGGCAGTACAACGTCCTGCGGATTCTGCGCGGCGCCCACCCGGAGGGCCACCCGCGGTGCGAAATCGCCGCGCGTCTGCTGGAAAAAGCGCCGGACGTGACGCGGCTCGTCGACCGCCTCGAATCGCAGGGGCTGGTCACGCGCGACCGCTCCGAGTCGGACCGGCGGCTCTCCGTGACGCGCATCACGCCGAAGGGTTTGGAGCTGCTCGGGCGGATGGAGAGGCCGATGACCGAGATCAACCGCCACTTCGGCGAGCTGGTCTCGCGCCGCGACTGCCGCGAGCTGTCGCGCATCTGCGAGGGCATCTACGGCGAGGAAGAGGGCTGAAAATTTTTTGCTCAAAAAGGTGTTGCGACACAAAGCGGCGCGACACGGAAAGGCGGGAAAGATGGCGGCTGAGTTGAAGAAGGGCGCGAAGGCGCGGGGCGTGGCGGGCGTCGTGGACGGCGTGGAGACTCTGGAGGGCGCGGGCTTCCTCGTGCGCCGCCCGTTCCCGACGCGCGCCCTCTCGGACTTCGACCCGTTCCTGCTGCTCGACGAGATGGGGCCGATGGAACTCGGGCCGGGCGAGGCCAAAGGCGCGCCCGACCACCCGCACCGCGGCTTCGAGACCGTCACCTACATGCTCGCGGGCCGGATGGAGCACAAGGACTCGCGCGGCCACGCGGGGAGCCTCGGCCCCGGCGACGTGCAGTGGATGACGGCCGGCGCGGGCGTCGTCCACTCGGAGATGCCCGAGCGCGAGTTCGCCCGCCGCGGCGGCCGCATGCACGGCTTCCAGCTCTGGGTGAACCTGCCGCGCGAGGACAAGCTGAGCCGCCCGCGCTATCAGGAGATTCCGGCGGCGCGCATCCCCGTCGCGCGTGACGAGGAAGGTCTCGTCACCGTGCGCGTCATCGCCGGCGAGTCGCTCGGCGCGCGCGCCGTCATCGAGACGCGGACGCCGATCATCTACCTGCACTTCACCCTCCGACCGGGCGGCCGCGTCGCGCAGGCGGTGCCGGCCGAGCACAACGCCTTCGCCTACGTCGTCGAGGGCGAGGGCCGGTTCGGCCGCGGCGCCGAGCGCGGCGGCGACGGCCAGATGATCCTCTTCGAGCGCGACGGCGACGAGGTCGTCTTCGGTAACGCCGAGGGGGCGACGGCCCCGCTCGAAGTGCTACTCATCGCCGGCGCGCCCCTGAACGAGCCGGTCGCGCGCTACGGGCCTTTCGTGATGAACACGCGCGAGGAGATTTATCAAGCGGTCGAGGACTACCGAAGCGGCCGGATGGGCGAGATCAACTTTTGAAACCGCGGCCGGGGCGCGTGAGCCGGCCCCGGCCGCTTCAGACTGAGAGGAACGTGATGAGCCGACAGATCAACCTTCTTTCGCCCGTCGAGGTCGGGCCCTACGAGCTCGGCAACCGCATCGTCATGGCGCCGATGACGCGCAACCGCGCCGGCGCGGGCGGCGCTCCCACGCCGCTGAACGCGACCTACTACGCGCAGCGCGCCTCGGCCGGACTCATCATCACCGAGGGCGCGCAGGTCTCGCCGCAGGGCGTCGGCTACCCGGACACGCCGGGCATCCACACGCCCGAGCAGGTGGCCGGCTGGCGGCTCGTCACCGACGCGGTTCACGCGCGCGGCGGCCACATCTTCCTGCAACTCTGGCACGTCGGGCGCGCCTCGCACCCGAGCTTCCAGCCGGGCGGCGCGCTGCCCGTCGCGCCCTCGGCCGTCGCGCCCGAAGGCGAGGTCATGACGGCCGAAGGGCCGCGGCCGTTCGTCACGCCGCGCGCGCTGGAGACGGACGAGGTGGCCGAAGTCGTCGGGCAGTTCCGCGCCGGCGCGGAGAACGCTTTGCGCGCCGGCTTCGACGGCGTCGAAATCCACGGGGCCAACGGTTACCTCGTCGACCAGTTTTTGCAGGACGGGACGAACCGGCGGGGCGACCGCTACGGCGGGCCTCCGGAGAACCGCGCGAGGTTTCTGCTGGAGGTGACGGAGGCGGTGATCGGCGTCTGGGGCGCGGGGCGCGTCGGCGTGCGGCTCTCGCCCGCCAGCACCTTCAACGGCATGAGCGACACCGACCCGGCGCGCACCTTCGGCTACGCGGCGTGGGAGCTTGACCGCTTCGACCTCGCCTACCTGCACGTCGTCGAGCCGCGCGACCCGAAACTTTACCTCGTCGGCGGCGAGCCGACTTCGGCCACCGGCCACCTGCGCGCCGCCTTCACGGGGACGCTCGTCACGGCGCAGAACTACACCTTCGAGCGCGGCAACGAAGCGCTCGCCCGCGGCGACGCCGACCTCGTCGCCTTCGGCCGGCCCTTCCTCGCCAACCCCGACCTGCCGCGCCGCTTCGCCCTCGGCGCGCCGCTCAACGAACCCGACCACGCCACCTTCTACGGCGGCGGCGCGCGCGGCTACACCGACTACCCGGCGCTCGAACATCAGCAGGCCGCATAAGAACGGTTTCGGGCGTCGAGTTGAAAATCGGCCGCGGGTGAGCGCGGACGCTCGCAGATTTTAAGATCGTTTCTGCTTTGCGAGCGCCCGCGTTCACCCGCGGCCGGTCTTCGTGGCCGGCTTGTAACTCGAAACTCGGGACTGTTGTTTGTTCCGGCTGCGCGGGGCGGTTTATGATGCGGGCCGTCGTGAGCTTCGAGGCGCAACCAACACCTTCGTCGGCGGCCGTCCGTCGCTACCAGAATTTGCTGGCGGTGACGGAGGCCGTCATCTCGCACCGCGAGCTGCCCGACCTCTTCCGCGCCTTCGCCGCCGAGCTGCGCCGTGTCGCCGACTTCGATTACATCGCCGTCCTGCTCCACGACCCGGCGCGCGGCGTGATGCGCCTCCACCTGCAAGACTCGGCCGGGCCGTCGCCGGTCGAGCCGGGGTGGGAGATTCCCGTCGAGGAGTCGGCGGGCGGTTGGGTCTGGCGCACGCAGCAGCCGCTCGTCGTCCACGACCTCGGCGAAGAGGCGCGCTTCCCCGCGGCCACCTCCTTGCTGCGCGAGTCGGGCGTCAACTCTTACTACGTCTTCCCGCTGACCTCGGCCGGGCGCCGCCTCGGCGCGCTCGGCTTCGGGTGCAAGGCGGCGCGCGCCTGCGGCGACGACGACCTCGAATTCCTCCGGCTGGCGGCGAAGCAGGTGGGGCTCGCCGTTGACAACGCGCTCAACTTCCAGAGCGCGCAGGAGGCGAAGGAGCAACTGGCGCGCGAGCGCGACCGCCTGCGGCTCCTCCTCGAAGTCAACAACGCCGTCGTCACCAGCCTCGACCTCAACGAGGTCTTCGCCTCGGTCTCCGAGCACCTGCGCCGCGTCATGCGCCACGACTACGCGAGCCTCTCGCTCTACGACGAGGCGCGCGGCGAGCTGGAGATGCGCGCGCTCGACTTCGCCGAGGGGCGCGGCTTGGTGCGCGAGGGGATGCGCGTCAAACTCAAGGACACGCCGACGGGGCTGGCCGTCGAGCGGCGCGCGCCCGTCCTGCTCGGCCGCGAAGACATCGAGCGCTACGGGACGGAGTACGCCGGCTGGGTTCTGGCCGAGGGCATCTCGTCGGCCTGCATCGTGCCGCTCGTCTCGCACGAGCGCGTGCTGGGGACGCTGGCGGTGGCGAACCTGCGCGGCGACGCCTACACGCCGGAGGACGCCGGGTTCCTCGGGCGCGTCGGCACGCAGATCGCCATCGCCGTCGAGAACGCGCTCTCGTACCGCGAGGTCGAGTCTCTGAAGAACAAGCTCTCGACCGAGAAGGTCTACCTCGAAGAGGTCATCAACAGCGAGTACGACTTCGAGGAGATCATCGGCCACAGCGCGGCGCTGCGGCGCATCCTGCGCGAGGTCGAGACGGTCGCGCCGACCGACTCGGTCGTGCTCATCACGGGCGAGACGGGGACGGGCAAGGAGCTGATCGCGCGCGCCATCCACGACCTGAGCGGGCGGCGCGAGCGGACGATGGTCAAGGTCAACTGCGCGGCCATCCCGACGGGGCTTTTAGAGTCGGAGTTGTTCGGCCACGAGCGCGGCGCGTTCACGGGGGCCGTCGCGCAACGCATCGGCCGCTTCGAGGTGGCGCACCTCGGCTCGCTCTTCCTCGACGAGGTGGGCGACATCCCGCTTGAGTTGCAGGCCAAGCTTTTGCGCGTGTTGCAGGAGCAGGAGTTCGAGCGGTTGGGGAGCAGCCGCACCGTCCGCGTGGACGTGCGCGTCATCGCGGCCACGCACCGCGACCTCGACGAGGAGGTGCGGCAGGGCCGCTTCCGCGCCGACCTCTTCTACCGCCTTAACGTCTTCCCCGTGGAGGTTCCGCCGCTGCGCGAGCGGGCGGAAGACATCCCCCTGCTCGTCGGCTACTTCGCGCAGAAGTACGCGCGCCGTTTGAAGAAGCGCATCGAGGCGATCCCCTCCGAGGCGCTCGACGCGCTCAGCCGCTACCCGTGGCCGGGCAACATCCGCGAGCTGCAAAACTTAGTCGAGCGCGCCGTCATCCTCGCGCGCGGCACGGAGCTTCGCATCCCGCTCGCCGAGCTGAAGCCGGCGCCGTCGGCGTCCGCCGCGGGCAACGGCCGCGCCCCTTCGGCCGCGCGCCTCGTCACGATGGAGGAGATGGAGCGCGACTACATACGCGAAGTGCTCCGCCACACGGGCGGCGTCGTCGGCGGGCGCGGCGGCGCGGCCGAAATCCTCGGCCTCCCCGTCTCGACCCTCCGCAGCCGCATGAAGAAGCTCGGCCTGAAGTAAAGTTCAAAGGCGGAGGCCGACCCGCACACGAAATGCGTCAGGCGTGGGTGTGATATTTCGCATCCGGTGCGATATTTCGCGTCGAAACCCCGCCGGCCTTTACGATAAAGCCCCCGCAAAACATTACCCGCGCCGCCCTCGCCTTTAAGCTTCAACAACTTAACCCGATTCGCCGGCCGCCGCGGCGGGCGTGGCCTGCGTGTTGCTTTGGAACTCCGGGACTCGGGCGCGAATTAACGTAGAGGGTTGGGGGGGAAGTTTTAAATGCCCACGCGCATCACGCAGCTGGGGGACGAGCGGCAGGGGGGCGTCGTCCTCCGTGTGGAAGGGAAGTTGGTGCGCGAGGACGCCGAGCTGCTCGAAAGGGTCTGCGCCGACATCACGCGGCAGCAGCCCGACTCGCGGGTCACGTTGGATTTGGCCGACCTGACCTTCCTCGACAGCGAGAGCGCCGCCGTCCTCTGCCGGATGCGCCGCCAGCAGAACGTCGTGCTTGACGGCTTGCAGTTCTTCGTGCAGAGGGTGGTCGAGTTGGCGGACAGGGCGGAGGCGCTGCCGCGCGCGGTTTGAAAATTTCAGCATAAGGAAACGGGGTCGGCCGTGAGCCACAAGCCTCAAATCAAAATCTTGAAGCGCGACCGTCAGGCGGCCGCGCCGCCGCCGGAGAGCCGGGCCTCGCGCGAGAAGGATGCGCGGCGGGGCGCGCGCGCCGTCGCCGAGAACGTCTCGTCGTGGGTCGAAGAGTTCCACGAGCGGCGCGCGGCCGACGACGCGCGCACGTTCGCCAGCCTGTTCGCCGAGCGCGCCCGCGAGGCCGCCCCGTCAGTGTGAGGTGTAGCACCATGAAGAAGACTCTCATCCTCTTATCGTTGATCCTCTGCGCGGGCTTCAGCGCCGCGGCGCAGACCGGGGGCGACGGGCGCGCGCGCCGCGCCTCCTACGGCAGCGAGCGTGTGGCCCCGGCCGGCCCGCGCGTCGTCCGCGTCGGCCCGCGCACCACGTACCTCAAGGAAGGTCTCAGCACGGAGGACGTGGTGAGGATGCTGGGCCGCCCGGCGGAGGTCTCGGAGCGGGACGAGGACGGCGCGAGGGTCGTCACCTACGTCTACCCGCGCGGCGAGGGCCGCGTGCTCGTCGCCGAGTTCGTCGGAGGACGCCTCGTCCGCTCGCGCGTCGAGCCGCGCGCCGAGGGCGAGCGCGCCGAGTACGTCAACTTCTAAATAAACGGAACAGAGCCGCGGGCGGCGGCGGGCGGGCCTCGGGTAACGTCAGCAGAGAGTGACGACGTTACCCGAGGCCCGCTCGCCGCGCCCGCGGCTCTGTTTTATCGCGTCCGTCGCTCACACCGCCACGGGGGCCGGGATGC
>DATMVI010000729.1:0-2628 GCA_035563275.1 Pyrinomonadaceae bacterium | reverse complement strand
TGAACTCGCGCCAGGCGGCGGCCTTCTCCTTGATGGCCGCCGCCTCGGCGAGGCCCCGCGCCTCGATGGCCTTAGCCTCGGCGAGGCCCTGCGCCTGAATCTTCTCGGCCTCGGCCAAGCCGACCGCCTTGATGCGCTCGGCCTCGGCGCGGCCCTCGGCCTCGACGGCCGAGGCGCGGCCCGCGCCCTCGCGCTGCAACTTCTCGCTCTCGGCCTCGGCCGTGACGATGACGGCGCGCTTGCGCCCCTCGGCGGCGAGGACGGCGGCCTCCTGCTCGCCCTGAGCGCGCAGGACGGCGGCGCGGCGGTCGGCCTCGGCCTTCTTGACGACCGTCGCCTCCAGTTCCTTCTCCCTGCGCAAGACCTCCTGCTCCTGAACTGCGATCTGCTCTTGGGTGCGGACGCGGTCGACCCGCACCTCCTCGGCGACGACCTCCTGACGGGCCTTCGCCTCGGCCAGCGGCCCGGCCTGATCGGCCTTCGCCTTCTCGCGGAGGATTTCGGCCTGATACTGCGCGCGCCGCACCTCGGTCTCGCGCGTCGAGGCGGCGATCATGGCCTCCGATTCGAGCCGCACCTTCTCGCCCTCCTGCATGGCGAGCGCCGACTTGATCTTGGAGTCGCGCGTGGCCTCGGCCTCGCCGATGTCGGCGTCGCGGCGCACCTCCGCGGTGCGGCGCTTGCCGAGGGCGTCGAGGTAGCCCTCGTCGTCGCTGATCTCCTGAATGGTGAGGGCGTCGAGGCCGATGCCCATCTTCTCCAGATCGCCGGCCGCCTCGGTCGTGAGCTTCTGCGCGAAGCTCTGGCGGTCGTTGTTGATCTCCTCGACGGTGAGCGTGCCGAGGATGGCGCGCAGGTGGCCTTCGAGGGTCTGGAAGACGAGCCGGTGGAACTCCTCCGGCTTCATGCCGAGGAAGCGCTCGGCGGCGGCGCGCAGGCTCTCGTCGTCGCCCTTGATCTTGACGTTCGCCACGGCCTTGACCGAGACGGGCACGCCCTGACCCGTGTAGGCGCGCGAGGTGGCGAGCGGGACGGTCAGGACGTTGAGGCTGAGGTAGTCGACCTTTTCGAGGAAGGGGACGATGAGGGTCGCGCCGCCGCGGACGAGCCGGTAGCCGACGACCGTGCCGTCCGAGAGCTTGCGCGAGCGGCCGGAGATGACGGCGGCGAGGTTGGGCGGAACCTTGACGTAGTTGCGGCTGAGCAGCCAGAAGGCGATGATGACCGCCAGCGCCACGACGAGCACGATGACGGGGATCAGCAAGGTCTGAAAGTCGAGCATGTTGTTGACTCCTACCTCCGACCGCGGCGAGAGTTCTCAGCCCTGAATCAGAGGGGTGTGGTGTCGGCCGTTGCCGGCCGGGCTGACGATGACCGAGTCTCCGACGAACTCCTCGACGAGCACGCGCGCGCCGATCTTCAGCTCGTCGCCCTCGCGCGAGCGCGCCAGCTTCTCGACCCGCTCCTCGCCCACGCGGCAGGCGATCTGCCCGACCCCGCCGGGCGGGATCGTGACCGTCACCTGCGCCGTGCGGCCGACGAGCTGCGTGCCGCTCAGGGAGCTCGAAGCCTGCTGGCCGTAGAGGAAGCGGCCGAAGAGCGCGACCGCGCCGCCGAGCACGGCCCCGCTCCCGAGCCCGACGAGCGAGCTGGCGAAGACGCCGAGGCCCGACTGGATGCCGATGGCCCCGAAGCCGCCGAAGGCGGTCACGAAGACGGCGAGCGAGCGGGTGTCGATGATGCCGTGGCCGTCGATGCCGCCGCCGTCGGCGCCGTGGAATCCGAAGTCGTCGAGCAGCTCGCCGAAGAGGAGCGAGACGACGAGGAAGAGCAGGCCGAGCGCGGCGATGGCGAGAAAGACCACGAGGGCGCTGATGCCGTTGAACAGTTCGGTCACGGACGTTTTCCTCGGGCAGGTTCGTGGTGGGCGGCGCGTGGTGCGTTAGGGCGGTGTCACGTCGGGTTCGCGCCGCCGGGCGCGCGCGGGGCTGGCGTCGATTCGCAGCGACCGGCGTCCGGCGGGTGTCATCAATATCATACGCGGCGGAAATTGAAAAGTTGCGCGGGCGGAGTGGGCCTCAGCCGGAGCCCGAGACTCGTTAGAAGCTCCGGCGGAAGAGGTACGAGGCTTTGAGGAAGAAGACCCGCTCGTAGCGGCGCAGGCCGGGGTCTGCAAACTGGCCGAAGCGGTGGAAGCCGCTGACGGTCACGTCGTCGTTGTAGCCGGCGTAGAAGGCCGTGCCGGGGCCGGGCGTCCACCCGAGGAGGAGCTGCGCGCGGGCGCGGCGCGGCAGCGTCTCGTAGTCGAGCCGGGCGCGGGCGAAGAGGAAGCGCGTGAACTGGTAGGTGGCGCGCGTCGAGACGAGGTTCACGTCGAAGGCGACGCGGTCGGTGTCGTAGCGCGTCAGGCGGTTCTTCGTGTAGTCGAGCGAGACGTTGAGCTCGTCGGTCGGCTGGTAGACGAGGGTGGCGCGGAGTTCGAGAAGGCCGCCGGGGCCGGGGTCGAAGGCGGCGTCGGGCGCGAGCCGCCCGGCCTCCTCGTCGGAGAGGCCGCCGGCCCGCAGCCCGGCGCGCCGCGTCTCGACGGCGAGTTGCGCGGGGCTGACGCGCGGGAAGCGCCGGCCCGCG
>DATMVI010000728.1:0-14408 GCA_035563275.1 Pyrinomonadaceae bacterium | reverse complement strand
CGGCGAAGGCGGCTTCGACTTCGGCGCGATGCTCGACCAGTACGAGCAGGAGCAGGCCGGCTTTCAGGAAGGCTCGGTCGTGCGCGGCACGGTCGTCAACGTCACCGAGCGCTCGGTCGTCATCGACTTCGGCTTCAAGAGCGAAGGCATCGTCCCCAAAGAGGAGTTCACCGAGAACGGCGAGGTGACGGTCAAGCGCGGCGACGAGGTCGAGGTGCTCGTCAAGAGCATGGAGTCGCAGGAAGGCGTCCCCATCCTCTCGCGCGCCGACGCCGTCCGCATGCGCGCGTGGGACGAGCTTGAGAAGGCTTACCGCGACGGCACGCCCGTCCGCGGCCGCATCACCGAGCGCGTCAAGGGCGGCCTGCGTGTGGACGTGGACGGCGTCGCGGCCTTCCTGCCCGGCTCGCAGGTGGACGTGCGCCCCATCCGCAACCTCGAATCCCTGCGCAATCAGGAGATCGAGGCCCGCGTCATCAAGCTCAACCGCAAGCGCTCGAACGTCGTCCTCTCGCGCAAGGCCATCCTCGAACAGGAGAACGAGGGCAAGAAGAGCGAGACGCTGAACGCGCTTGAAGAGGGCATCATCGTCGAGGGCCAGATCAAGAACCTGACCGACTACGGCGCCTTCGTTGACCTCGGCGGCATCGACGGCCTCCTGCACGTCACCGACATGTCGTGGGGCCGCTTGCAGAACCCGGCCGAGATGTTCAGGGTCGCCGAGACCGTGCAGGTCAAAGTCCTGAAGTTCGACAAGGATCGCGAGCGCGTCAGCCTCGGCTACAAGCAGCTCCTGCCCGACCCGTGGGAGTCGGTCGAGGAGCGCTACCCGACGGGCCTGCGCCTTCAGGGCAAGATCGCCTCGGTGACCGACTACGGCGCGTTCATCGAGCTTGAGCCGGGCGTCGAGGGGCTCGTCCACGTCAGCGAGATGACGTGGTCGAAGCGGATGAAGCACCCCTCGAAGATCGTGCAGGTGGGCGAGACGGTGGACGTGGAAGTCCTCGGCGTCGACCCGAAGAACCGCCGCATCAGCCTCGGCATGAAGCAGACGCAGCCGAACCCGTGGGAGACGCTGCACGAGCGCTACCACGTCGGCGACCGCGTCGGCGGCCGCGTCCGCAACCTGACCGACTTCGGCGCCTTCGTCGAGGTCGAGGACGGCGTTGACGGCCTCGTCCACGTCTCCGACATCTCGTGGAACAAGCGCATCAAGCACCCCGGCGAGGCCCTGAAGAAGGGGCAGGAGATTCAGGCGGTCATCACCAACATCGACACGGAGAACCGCCGGCTCTCGCTCTCGATCAAGGACATGGAGCCGAGCGCGTGGGACAAGTTCATCAACGAGCACCGGCCGGGCGACGTGGTGCGCGGTAAGGTGACGCGCTTCGCCAACTTCGGCGCGTTCGTCGAGCTGGCCGAGGGGCTCGAAGGCCTGTGCCACGTCTCGGAACTCTCCGACGAGCGGGTGGAGCGGCCCGAGGACGCGGCGCAAGTCGGGCAGGAGTTGGACTTCCGCATCCTGCGCATCGAGCAGGAGTCGAAGAAGATCGGGCTCTCGGCCCGCGCCGCCAAGTCGGACGAACCCATCATGGACGTGAAGAGCTACACGACCGAGGCGGGCGGCGGCATGGCCTCTCTGGGCGAGCTGGCCGACTTCTTCAACAAGCGCTCGGGCGGGGGCGGCGGCTCCGAGGGCGAGAACCGCTAAGCGCCCGACCCCTTCAAACACGAGTCCCGCGCCGCGTCTCCCCGGAGATTCGGCGCGGGACTTCTTTGCGCGCGGTTAAATAATCACAGGGACACGGAGAAGGGGGCGGGAGGCGGTCGAGTCGCGGGTCGCGGTTCTCGACTGCCTTTCGCCTTCTCCTAATCGCGCCCGCGGCCCCGCGGCTCAGGCCGCCCCCGAAGGCTGCTAAAGTGTTGGCCCCACAAACGTTTTGACCTTGCTACGCGCTCCGGGTTTCTGCTAAGTTACAGGCAGGCTGTAACCGCCCGTAAATTTTGACCCGCCGGGGTGGAGGCCGCCGGGCCTCCGCCGGAGAGCCTGACGAGGTGACGACCACCATGACAAAAGCAGAACTGGTCGAGGACGTGGCGCGCGCCGCCGAACTGACCAAGAAGGACGCCGAGCGCTTAGTCGAGATCGTCTTCGAGAGCATCATCGAGACGCTCAACCACGGCGAGAAGATCGAGCTGCGCGGCTTCGGCTCTTTCCGCGTGCGCGAGCGCGGCGCGCGCCGCGGCCGCAACCCCAAGACCGGCGCGCCCGTGGACATCCCCGCCAAGCGCGTGCCCTACTTCAAGCCGGGCAAGGAGCTGAAGGAGCTCATCAACGAGGAGGCCGGCGCGAACGGCTCGCCGGCGTCGGCGGCCGCGCCCCCCGCGCCCGAACCCGCCCCGGCCCAAGCCCCAGAGGAGCCCGCCGAGAACGGCGGCCCCCAGAACCCGCCCCTCATGTGAAGGCGGGCCGCCGCCCGCGCGCAGGTGAGAAGTGGACAGGCTCTACACACCGTGGCGTTACGACTACATCAAGGGCGCGAGCGGCGAGAAGACCGGGCACGGGCAGTCCTGCGTCTTCTGCGCCATCAGCGCGCGCGGTGACGACGCCGCGACCTTCATCCTCCACCGCGCCCGCCTCAACTTCGTCGTCCTCAACATCTACCCCTACACCAGCGGCCACCTCATGATCGTGCCCTTCGAGCACACGGCCGACTTCGCCGCCCTCGCCAAAGAGACCGCCGACGAGATGACGGACTTGGCCCGGCGCTCGACGGCAGTCCTCGCCGAAGTCTACCGCCCGCACGGCTTCAACCTCGGCGTCAACTTAGGCCGGGCGGCCGGCGCGGGCGTCACCGACCACCTCCACATGCACGTCCTCCCGCGCTGGTCTGGCGACGCCAACTTCATGACCACCGTCGGCGAGACGCGCGTCCTCCCCGAAGACCTCCGCGCGACCTTCGATAAACTTCAGGGCCGTTTCTAGCTTCAGGTTCCGGTTTCGGGCGCCGGCCGCGGCCGGGCGGCTATCGCTTGCCCTTGACGGGCAGCGCCTCGTCCTCGACCTCGCCGCCCTTGCTGATGGGGATTTCGGAGGGGCGCGAGTAGGAGACGCCGCGCTCCTCGCTGTCGAGGTCGGGCTGCGGGAGCGCCGGCTGCGAGGGGTCGAGCGGGGGCGGGTTGAAGCCGGGGTAGTCGATGCGCGCGTGGTGGATGGCGGTCAGCGCCGTGGTGATGGACTCGCGGACTTTGGTCAGCTCGCGCAGGGAGAGGTCGCACTCGTCGAGCTGCCCGTCGCTGACGATGGCGTCGAAGATTTTCGAGACGATGGTGCGGATGCTCTCGGGGTCGGGGCGCGAGAGCGAGCGGGCCGCGGCCTCGCAGCTGTCGGCGAGCATCATCACGGCGGCCTCCTTCGACTGCGGCTTGGGGCCGGGGTAGCGAAACTCCGCGTCGTCGACCCCCTCGCCCTCGGCGGCGTGCGCCTGCGCCTTGCGCAGGAAGAAGTGGAGCGTGCGCGTGCCGTGGTGTTCGGGGATGAAGTCGGCGATGCGGCGCGGCAGGCCGATCTCTTTGGCGAGCTTGAGGCCGTAGGTGACGTGGCTCGTGATGATGCGCGCGCTCTGCGTCGGCTTGAGGCGGTCGTGCGGGTTATCGCCCGTCTGGTTCTCGACGAACATGTGCGGCGCGGCCAGCTTGCCGATGTCGTGGTAGAGCGCGCCGATGCGGACGAGCAACTGGTTCGCCCCGATGGAGCGGCAGGCGTCCTCGGCCAGCCGCCCGACGGCGTGCGAGTGCTGGTTCGTGCCGGGCGCGCGCAGGGCCAGTTGGCTTAAAACCGGGAGGTCTGCGTTCGAGAGTTCGAGCAGCTTAACGTCCGTGAGGATGCCGAAGACGGACTCGTTGACGGGGAGCAGGCCGGCCGTGAAGATGGCCGTCAGCAGCCCCCCGCTGAGGCCGCACGCGGCCGCGAGCAGGATGGCGTTCAGGGTCAGAGGCTTCTGCGCGACGAGCATCGCGGCGACGGCAAGGAAGACGTTGAGGAGGCCGACGACGAGGCCGGCCCTCGTCACCGACTGCCGCTCGGCGTAGCGGCCGATGCCGTAGATGGCCGCCGACGAGGAGACGAGCGCGAAGCAGGCCGTGAGCATCCCGTTCGGCGCGAGCAGCCCGGCGAAGACGGCCGTGAGCACGGCCGTGATGAGCGCGAGCTGCGTGTCCACCAGCAAGGTCACGAGCAGCGCCGCGGCCGCGAACGGGACGGCGTAGGCCCACAGGCTCGCGTCGTTCGTCGGCGCGTGCGTCGAGCGCGAGGCGATGGAGTCGGCGAGGACGAAGCCGACCCTCATCAGCACCAGCCCCGTGAGCACCGACAGGCCGACGAGCGTGAAGCCGCGCGCGGCCGAGAGCGGCAGCGTCGTGATCGTCGAGCGGTACTGCGTGAAGCGCCACGCGCCCCAGTAGAGCGCGGCGACGAAGACGAAGAGGCCGACGAAGAGCTGCGGCCGGCGCTCGGTGCGGCCGTAGTCGCGCACGGCCGCGAACTGCGCCAGCATCTGCGGCGTGACGGTGTCGCCCTCGCGCGCGATGATCTGGTTGCGCTTGAGGACGACGACCGCGGGCTGCGCGGCCTTCAGGGCGGCCTCGCGCGCCTCGGCGGTCGCCGCCGCGTCGAAGAGCAGCGTCGGCCGCAGCAGCGGGAGCATCGCCGAGGCCAGCGCTTCGCGCTCGGCCGCGTCCCAGCCGGCCAACTCCGACACGCGGCCGCGTAAACTCTCGCGCGCCGCCGAGAGCGGCACGAAGCGGTTCTCGGCCGTGTCCACGAGCGCGCGCCCCCCGCCGCGCGCGTCCTCGACGCGCACCCCGGGGCGGATGTGCTCGGCGTCGCCGTCCTCGTAGACGTAGCCGCCCCCCGCCTCGCGGATCATCCGCATCAGGTTGCCGAGCGTGCCCGAGTCGAAGCGGTGCGCGACGACGGCGCGGGCGACGGCCTGCCGGTCGCCGCCCACGCCCGGCCAGACCAGCTCGGCGCGCTCGGCGTTGGCGTTCGCGTTCGCGTTCGCGGCGGCGCGCGCCTCGGCCTGCTGCCTGAGCGTCAGCCACGAGGAGCGGAAGTTCTGCGCGGCCGCCTCGGCGCGGGCCGGGTCGTGCCTCCAGACGGTCGGGGCGCTGGCGCGCGCGGCGTCGCGGCGGGCCTCGGTCTCGCGCGCGTCGTGGGCGGTGATGTCGGCCGGCGCGACCACGTCGGCGCGGACGATGTCGCCCTCCTGATAAGCCTCGGCCGCGGGCGTGGTAGAGCTGGCGCGGGCGAGCAGGATGGTGCTCAGGGTGACGAGCGCGAGGAAGCCGAAGAGGTAGCGCGTCGTCGGGCGGAACCAGAAGAGGGGCCGGGAGACGGCCCGCGCGGCGCGGTCGCGGAGTTCGGTGAGCGGGGTGTTGAAGCGGGGGCGGCGTCCGGGTGTCGTCATGGTGGATGGGGCGGCTAGCGGGCGACCGTCTCGGCCTCCTCGTCGCGCGCGGGGCGCGGTTTCGGGTCGGCCTCGTCGGGGCCGCCGGCGTCGTCCGTCTCGCCGCCGCGCCGGGCGCGCGGCCGCCCGTCCTCGCTCGTCAGGTCGCGCGCGAGGATTTCGCCGGCGCGCTCGATGAGCGGGCGAACCGTTGACGCTTTGACGGCCGAGACGGCGACGCACTCGCGCGCGCCGTCGTGCGCGGCCTGCCGCAGGAGCAGCTCCACGTCCTGCGGGCGCAGCAGGTCGGCCTTGTTGAAGGCGACGAGGCGCGGGATGTCCGCGTGGCCGAGGTCGGCGAGGATGCGCTCGACCGATTCGAGCTGCTGCTGCCAGCGCGGGTTCGAGGCGTCGACGAGGTGGATGAGGAGGTCGCTGTCGTCGATCTCTTCGAGCGTGGCGCGGAAGGCGGCGATGAGGTCGGGCGGCAGGTCGCGGATGAAGCCGACCGTGTCGTTGATGATGACCTCCTGCTCGCGCGGCAGGCGCAGGCGGCGCGAGGTCGGGTCGAGCGTGGCGAACATCCTTTGCTCGGCGAGGACTTCGGAAGAAGTCAGCGTGTTGAGCAGGGTGGACTTGCCGGCGTTGGTGTAGCCGACGATGGAGATGACGGGCAGGTCGCGGCGCGCGCGCCCCTTGCGGCGCTCCTGCCGGCGCGTGCGCTGGTGCTCGATCTCTTTCTCGAGGCGGCTGATGCGGTCGCGCACGCGGCGGCGGTCGGTCTCCAGCTTCGTCTCGCCGGGGCCGCGCCCGCCGATGCCGCCCGCGAGCCGCGAGAAGGCCGAGTCCTGACCGGCGATGAGGCGCGGCAGCATGTAGCGCAACTGCGCCAGCTCGACCTGAATCTTGCCCTCGCTCGTCTGCGCGCGCTGCGCGAAGATGTCGAGGATGAGCTGCGCGCGGTCGATGACCTTGAGGTCGGTGGCCTCGTTGATCGAGCGCACCTGCGCCGGCGAGAGTTCGCGGTCGAAGACGATGAGGTCTGCGCCGAGCCGCAGCGCGCGCACGATCAGCTCGTCGAGCTTGCCGCGGCCGAGGACGGTGCGCGGGTCGATGGCCTGCCGGCGCTGGATGATCTCGTGGAGGACGACGATGCCGGCCGAGGTCGCCAGCTCGCGCAGCTCGGCCATGGACTCCTCGGCCTCGACGACCGAGCCGGTCGTGACGCCGACGAGGATGGCGCGGTCGCGCACGGCGGCGGCGCGGCCGGCGCGGCGGTTGCGCGCCATCTCCTCTTCGAGCGAGTTGATGAGTTCGAGGAAGTCAACGTCGAGCTGCGAGGCGGCCGGGGCGTCGAAGAAGCCGTAGGCGTCCGCCCGCTCGGCCGGGGCGTCGCCGCCGTCGGCGTCGGCGGTCGTCGGCAAAAGGTGCGCGCCGCGCACGCGGCCCGGCAGGCCCGTCCGGCCGTCCACGTCCACGGCGACCATCAGGTCGAGGCGCAGCAGCGCCAAGTCGTTCAGGTCGTCCTGCGTCAGCTCCTCGCCGCGCAGGTGCGTGTGGACGGCGCGCAGGCCGCGGAAGCGGTCGGAGCCGACGCGCGTGCGCTTCAGGTCGGGCCACTCGATGCGGCGCGCGTCGCCGACGACGACGTACTCGACGTAGCCTTTGCGGTCGATGAGCGCGCCGATCTGGCGGTTAGTCTCGTGCGAGAGTTCGGAGAGCTGGCGCGCGAACTCGGGCGTCACGACCTGCTGCGGCGCGATGCGGCGCGAGTAGAGCTTCTCGATGCGGCGGAGCTGGTTCTGCTTCAGCCCCTGCGTGTTTCCCTGTACGGTGGCGATGGCGGAAAACCTCCAAACTGTCGGTGGTCGGTCGTCAGTAAAAGCCCTCTTCGCGCGGGGCGGTATTGAAAGCGCCGACGCCCTCGACGCCCGGCCGGCTGACGACCGATAACTTCTCTTTTCCCTTCGCGCGCAAACGGAAACGCACCGCCGGGCACGTCTGTGCCGCGGGGTGCGTTGCGATCCGGCCTCAAGTTAGAGAAAGAGCGGAGCGAGCGGGAAAAGTCGGACGCTGAGTGGAACCCTTCGTTGTTGCCCCGAGCGCAAACACTCTGTTTGATCGCGTGAGCGCCGCGGCCCCTTCAGCCGCGGGAAATATTCCTTGAGCGCGCGGCAGATTATAGCACACGGGCCGGGTTGGCAAGAGCCGATAGCGGGTTACGGGTTGAAAAGACGGCGCCCTCTTATCCTTCAACTCCCGCGGCGTCGCGGCGCGAGCGCCGCGACGCTCGGCCCGACATCCCGCAATCCGAAATCCGCAATCGGCTCTCGATAGACAGCCTCCGCGCGTGCGGCGTATGATGAGCGCAATCGTCGCCCGTCGGTGTGTCAACGAAGTGGCCTTGTCAGGTTTCGCGGCGTGGTGCGCGCGGGCGGCTTACGGGGAGAGGTGGATGTCCAGAGACCAGATCGTGCGTGTTGACCCGCCGGCGGCGATCCCGGGCGGCGAGGTCTCCATCGAGTGCGACGGCTACGACACGAGCAACCTGCGCGGGTGCCGCGCCGAGATCGGCGGCGCGGCGGCGCGACTGGTCGGCGCGGCCCCGTGGCGCGTGCTGGCGGTCGTGCCCGAGGAGGCCGAGGGCGGCGAGGTCGAGGTCACGCTCTCGGCGGCCGACGGCGCGCGCACCAACTCAGCCCGCCTCGTCGTCGGCCGCAAGCTGGCCGACGACCTGCACCTCGTCGCCAACCCGGCCTTCGACCCCGACGACGGCTCGCTCTACGTCACGCGCTCCGGCTCGCGCGGCCAGCGCCTCCCCGTCTCTCTGTTCCGCCTCGGCGCGGACGGCGAGCTGACCGGCATCAACGGCGAGGTCGCCAACCCGACCGGCATCGCCTTCGACCAGCTCGGCCAGATGTTCGTCACCAGCCGCCTCGACGGCACGGTCTACCGCGTGACGGCCTTCCACGAGGTCGTCGCCTTCGCGCGCAACTTGGGCGTGGCCACCGGCATCGCCTTCGACCGCGCCGGGCGGATGTACGTCGGCGACCGCACCGGCACGATCCACCGCGTCAACGGCGTCGGCGAGGCGGAGCCGTGGGGGCTTTTGGAGCCCTCGGTGGCGGCTTACCATCTGGCCTTCGGGCCGGACGATCACCTGTACGTGACGGGGCCGACCGTGTCGAGCTACGAGTCGGTCGTGCGGCTCGACGGGTTCGGCAGCGCGAGCGTCTTCTTCCGCGGCCTCGGCCGGCCGCAGGGCCTCGCCTTCGACAACGCGGGCAACCTCTACGTGGCCGCCTCCTACGGCGGCCGCCGCGGCGTCGTCCGCATCACGCCCGACGGGCAGCGGGCCGAGCTGGTCGCGGCCGGCATGAACGTCGTCGGCCTCGCCTTCAGCGCCGCCGGCGACCTCGCCGTCGCCACCAACGAGGCCGTCTACAGCCTGCCGCTCGGCATTAAGGGGGCGCTTTTGAAGTAGACAGTAGCCAGTAGTCAGTAGTCAGTAGCGCCCCGCGCCGAGGCCGCTGACGCCGGCACGCTGACGACACGCCGCCGAAGCTCTTCCTACTGACTACTGTCTACTGACTACTGTCTACTTCGTTTTTGACTATCGAAAACCCGCGTGCTACTTTGCTTTTCTTCGCGCGGGCGTCGGGTTTAAGCGGGTGCGGGTGACATGCCGGAATCAAATCTGGTCGGGCTGCTGATTATTTACGTCGTCGTGCTGTTGTTCGCCATCTCGGCGCACGAGGCGGCGCACGCGTGGATGTCCTACAAGTTCGGCGACGACACGGCCTACCTGCTCGGCCGGGTCACGCTCAACCCCGTGGCGCACACCGACCCCATCGGCACGCTGCTCATCCCCATCATCAACTTCATCGGCGCGGTGCAGTTCGGGGCCTTCATCCCGCTCATCGGGTGGGGCAAGCCGACGCCGGTCAACCCGATGCGCTGGCGCAACAAGGACGTGGCGAACGTGATGGTGTCGCTGGCCGGCATCATCGCCAACACGCTGATCGCCGTCGTCGCCTTCGTGGTCGTCAAAATCCTGCTCGTCTCGGGCACGCTCGGCCCCGGCGGCGCGCTGGCGACGGTCGCCGAGCCGGTCGGGCTCCTGCTGGAGCAGGCGCTCTTTATGAACCTCTCGCTGGCGGTCTTCAACCTCCTGCCGATCCCGCCGCTCGACGGCAGCAAGGTGCTCTACTCGGTGCTGCCGGCGAGCGCGCACGGGGCGCTCGACGCGCTGGAGCAGTACAGCTACATCATCCTCATCGCCCTCATGTACTTCGGCGTCGTGGGGGCCATCATCGCCCCGATCCGCCGGCTCGTGCTCTACCTGCTGCTGGCCTGAGCCGGGGCGGCTTCGAAAGGTCTGTTCGCGACAGATGCCAAAGCGAATCTTCAGCGGGGCGCAGCCCACGGGCAAACTCCACATCGGCAACTACCTCGGCGCGCTGCGCAACTGGGTCGCGCTCCAGCACGAGTACGAGAGCTTCCTCTGCGTCGTCAACCTCCACGCCATCACCATCCCGCAAGACCCGAAGGGGCTGGCCGAGAAGACGCGCGAGGTGGCGCGCATCTACCTCGCCGCCGGCATCGACCCGAACGTCTCGACCGTCTTCGTCCAGTCCGATGTGCCCGAGCACGCCGAACTCGCGTGGGTTCTCAACTGCGTCGTCCGCATCAGCGAGCTTGAGCGGATGACGCAGTTCAAGGACAAGGCGAAGAAGCAGCGCGAGAACGTCTCGGTGGGGCTCCTGACCTACCCGGCCCTGATGGCCGCCGACATCCTGCTCTACCAGACCGACCTCGTCCCCGTCGGCCAAGACCAGAAGCAGCACCTCGAGCTGACGCGCGACCTCGCCGAGCGCTTCAACCGCGACTACGGCGAGACGTTCCGCCTCCCCAGCGAGTTCATCCCGAAGGTCGGCGCGAAGATCATGGCCCTCGACGACCCGTCGAAGAAGATGTCGAAGTCGGACGAGAACGTTAACGGCAGCATCTCCCTGATGGACGACGCCGACACCATCCGCCGCAAGTTCAAGCGCGCCGTCACCGACTCCGGCACGGAAATCCGCTTCGACCCGGGGCGGCCGGCCATCTCGAACCTGCTCTCGATCTACCAACTGCTCACGAACCGGACGCCCGACGAGATCGAGGCCCACTTCGCCGGCAAGGGCTACGCGCAACTTAAATCCGATCTGGCCGAGGCGACGGTCGAGTTCCTGCGCCCATTTCAGGAGCGGATGCGCGGCTACACGGACGAGGGGCTGGGGCGCATCCTCGCCGACGGGCGCGACAAGGCGCGCGCGATCGCGCGCGAGACTTTGCGGCTCGTCTACGAGCGCGCGGGCATCGCGGGGGCTTGAAAGTCGTGTCGAGCGAGAACGCGGAGGCGAAGCAGCCGAACGAAAGCGCGACCGTGGCGAGCGCCGCCGAGGGCGCGTCCATCAACGTCGCCGGGGCGCGGCCCGAGATCGTCTTAGACCGCAGCGGCGAGGAGCTGAAGCTCGTCCTCGGCGAGTTCGCGGGGCCGCTCGACCTCCTGCTCTACCTCATCCGGCAGGAGCAGGTGGACATCTACGACATCCCCATCGCGCGCATCACGGACGCCTACCTGCACCACCTCCGCGCCATCCAGCCCGCCGACATCACGGTCGCCAGCGACTTCCTCGTGATGGCCGCCACGCTCATCGAGATCAAGTCGCGGATGCTTTTGCCGCGCGACCCGACCTTGAGCGACGAGGAGCAGGCCGAGGACGACCCGCGCCGCGAGCTGGTCGAGCGCCTGCTCGAACACCAGAAGTTCAAGGCCGCGGCGCAGATGCTCTGGTCGCGCGCGACGGTCGAGCAGGCCGTCTACACGCGCGCGCCCATCGAGACGGACAAGAATAACCCCGAAGTCTCGGCCGGCGCGTTCGACCTGCTCCGCGTCTTTCAGGAGATTCTGACGCGGCGCAAGGAAGAGGTTCTGATGGAGATTGAGCGCGACGAGGTCACGATGGCCCAGATGCTCGAACGCCTCCGCAACGCCATCTTCTCCGCGGGCGAGCTGAACCTGCGCGAGTTCTTCGAGCGCGCCGGGTCGCGCCGCGAGCTGGTGCTCGCCTTCCTCTCCGTCCTCGAACTCGTCCGCACGACCGAGATCAGGCTCTTCCAGCCCAAGACCTTCGGCGACATCGTCGCCCGCGTCGGCGGCTGAGGCCCGGCCTCGGCGACACGGTAAACGGGGGAGGGTGGAGGGCGCCGGGGTGAAACAGCTTGTCTTTAAACCGGCGCCCGTCACCTGACACCCTTTTAAGTTATGAGCAAGCGCATCAGAAAGAAGAAGAATTCGGACGAGACGGTGGACGCCGTCGTGCGGGACATCCTCGGGCCTGACGTGACGGCCGAGGCCGTGGGCGGCGTCGGCGTCGCGGCAGCGGCGAACGGCGCGCCCCCGGCCGGGGCGGAAGTCGAGACGGCGGCCGACTCGGTCGCCGAGTTGAACGACGCGCTCGAAGCCCTCGACGCGGGGCCCGAAGCCGCGGGCGAAGTCGAGCCGCCGGAAGCGCAAACGTGGGCCGACCGCGTAGACCCGGCCGGCCTCGCCTCGGGAGACGAGACGGAGTTCGCGGCCGAGGAGAGAGACGAAGCCGAGACCGCTGACGCGGAGCGCGCCGGGGCCGAGTTCGCCGACGCCGGGCCTGAAGAGGCGGGGTCGTCGGCGGCCGGCGGGCACGGCGAGTCGGAGGTTGTTGACGAGGAGCGCGAGGTCGTCATCCACGACGCCGACGCCGAAGACCACGCCGAGCAGCAGGCGCGGCTGCGCGCCGAGTCTGCCGGGGACGGCGAAGGCCCGGCCCCCGACGAGGACGAGGTCGCGCCGGGCGGCGGGCCGCGCGAGCTGGCCGAGCTGATGGCCGTCTGCGAGGCGCTCATCTTCGTTTCCGACGAGCCGCTCTCGGCGAAGGCTCTGGCCGACGTGCTCAAGGAGGAGAAGGGCTGGGTCGAGGTCGCCGTCGAGGAGTTGGCGAAGGAGTTCAACGAGCGCAACGGCGGGCTGATGCTGCGCGAGGTGGCCGGCGGCTGGCAACTCGCCACGCGCCCCGAGCACCACGACTCGATCCGCGCCTTCCTCAAGTCCAAGCCGAGCGCCAAGCTCTCGCTGGCCGCGCTCGAAACCCTCGCCGTCATCGCCTACAAGCAGCCGATCACCGTGCCGGAGATTCTGGAGATTCGCGGCGTGCAGTCTTCGTCGGCCATCAAGACGCTGCTCGACAAGCGGCTCATCGTCGCCAAAGGGCGCAAGGAGACGGTCGGCCGCCCGATGATGTACGGAACCTCCAAGGAGTTCCTCATGCAGTTCGGCCTCCGCGACTTGGGCGAGCTGCCGAACGTCGAGGACTTCGACGACCTCGCGGCCGGCGGCGAGGCTTAACGTCACGTTCGAAGGAGGGACGCGGGGTGGGGTTAACAATCTTCGTCGGGCTGGGGGCGGCGCTGCGCGCGGAGGGCGACGAGGAGGCGGTCGAGCAGTTGGAGGGGGAGTTCGAGGTCGTCAACGACCTGCTCGAATCCTTCGGCCTGCCGCCGCATCAGGAGCCTTACGAGCTGGACGCGCAGAACATCGTCTCGCTCGACCTCTACGGCTACTCCGGCCTGCACCAACTGCGGCGCGTCGCCGCGCACCTCGCGCTCGGCGAGGAGTTGCCGCCGCCGGGCGACGCCGAGGCCGCGCAAGACCCGGCCTTGCAGGATTACTACCGACTCTTCGACGACAACATGCTGGAGGGCAAGGCCGGCTCGATGCGCTTCCAGCACCTCATCATTCACAGCGACGCCGAGGGCTTCTACCTGCCCGCCGAGTTCGACGAGGTGCTCGTCGCCGAACCCTCGCTGGAGGTTCCGGGCGACACGGTCGGCTCGTCGCCGCGGCTGCTCGAAGAGTGCCTTGAGCTGGCGCGCGCCCTCGAACTGCCCGACGGCCTCGACCCCGAGAGCGAAGAGGTGTTGCAGGCGGCGGACGGCGGGGGCGAAGGAGAAGCCGGGGCGGGGTGGCGGCGCTACGGCGTCGAGTCGCACACCTGCCTCGCGCTCATCAGGGCTTGCCGCGCGTCGGTCGAGACGGGCGCGGCCGTCGTCTTCTCGTAAAGGGTTCGGGGACGGGGTGGTGAATTGGAAGAGCGTCTGCAAAAGTTGATCGCGGCGGCTGGAGTCGCCTCGCGCCGCCACGCCGAGGAGTTGATCGCGGCCGGCGAGGTGAGCGTCAATGGCGAGGTCGTGCGCGAATTGGGCACGAAGGCCGACCCCGAGCGCGACCACATCAAGGTCAGGGGCCGCCTGATTAACCCGCTGCTCGCCGGCCGCGAGAAGGTCTACGTGCTCGTCAACAAGCCGCGCGGCTACCTTTCGAGCGCCGCCGACCCGGAGGGCCGCCCGCTCGTCACCGAACTCGTCCCCGCGGCGCTCGGCCGCCTCCACCCCGTCGGCCGCCTCGACTTCAACACCGAGGGGCTCATCATCCTGACCAACGACGGCGAGCTGACGAACTACGTCACGGCCGCGCGCAACCACGTCCGGAAGGTCTACGAGGTGAAGGTCAAGGGCGTGCCGCCCGAGGCGCAGATCGAGCGCCTGCGGCGCGGCGTCCGCCTCGAAGACGGCGTCCGCACCGCCCCGGCCGAGATTAAGTTGACGGGAGAGACGAAGACGAACGCGTGGTTCGAGGTGGTCTTGCGCGAGGGGCGCAACCAGCAAATCCGGCGCATGTTCGACTCCATCGGCCACTCGGTCATCAAGCTCCGCCGCGTCCGCATCGGGCCGGTGAGCGACGACCGCCTGCGCCCCGGCGAGGCGCGGCCGCTGACGCCGCAGGAGGTGTCGGCGCTGAAAGGCCGCCGGCGTCAGGGCCGGGCGCGCGCCGAAGGCGACGGCCGCCCCGCGCCGAAGGCGAAGGGCGCGGCCGCGAAAGGG
>DATMVI010000727.1:0-5177 GCA_035563275.1 Pyrinomonadaceae bacterium | reverse complement strand
CGTAGCCACCGCCGCCGCCGCGACCGCCGCCGCCGCCGCCGTAACCGCCGCGACCGCCGCCGCCGCCGAAGCCGCCGCGGCCGCCGCCGCGATCCTCACGAGGCCGGGCCTCGTTGACCGTCAGGTTGCGCCCGTTCAGCTCCTTGCCGTTGAACTGCTGGATGGCCGCCTCGCCCTCTTCCTTGGTCGCCATCTCGACGAAGCCGAAGCCGCGCGAGCGGCCCGTCTCACGGTCTTCGACGACGTTGGCCGATTCGACCGTGCCGGCCTGCGAAAAGTAATCCTGCAAATCCTGGCTCGTGGTCTGGAACGAGAGGTTGCCGACGTAGAGTCTCATAGTCATGTGCGTAGTATCCTTAGACCCTGTGCGGGTGTCGCGGCGGAAGGTTCCTGCGGAGTGGGCTTCGGAGTAACGGTGACGGCGAAGGCTCCGCGTTCGGGGTGCTCTGTGGAGAGCGGCTTCCGACAGTTAACAATCAGCCCACTCTCGAACCATCCGAACGCCGCCGCCAATCCTTAAGGCGCGGGGCGCATCACCGTTGATGCGCGAGAGAAGGAGTAACTGGCTTATGATGCACCAAAACCGTCCAAAGTTGCAACATCCGGCGCGCACATTCGTCGCCGGAGGCGTCACGGCCCGGCCCCGGCGCGGACGGCCGCGAGCCTGCGGAGCAGCGCCGCCACGCGCCCCTCTTTCAAAAGCGACTGCCAGTTGCCGTCGCCGAACCTCTCGGAGCGGACGCAGAAGGTCAGCATGCTCTTGACCTCTTCGAGGCCGGCGCGCGCCAACGCCTCTTCGTCGCCGAGCATCCGCCAAGCCTCCTCGGCCCGGTAGCCGAAGTCGCACCAGCACTCCTGCCCGGCGAGGCCGAAAAACTCCAGCACGTCCCCGTCGTAGTCGGGGTAAGGCAGCGTGAGCGCTTCGCCCTCGCGCCCTCCGCCCCGCCACGTGGCGAACTCGCGCCCCGCCCGCTCGAAGCCGGGCAGGAACTTCAAAAGGGCGTCGATGTCTGCGTCGGTGATTTCGCGCCGGCTCATACTGAACTCCGCGGGGCGGCGTGATAATATCTCGGGTCGAATCCTGAAAACCACTGATCCACCCCCCGACGCGCGCCGCAGGCGAGGCCGGGCGCGACGTGGCCCGAAGAACTCCGGAGCTTGCCAATCTTCACGGGAAAATCAATCGTCTGTTTCGGCGGCGAGGACTGGTGGTACCACCACCCGCACTCGAAGAACCACCTGATGAAGCGGTTCGCGCGGGCGGGGAATAAGGTCATCTTCGTGAACTCGATTTCGATGGGGCTGCCGTCGCTGGGGCACAAGGATTTGGGGCCGCGCATCGCGCGGAAGCTGCGCAGCTACGCGCGGCTGGCGAGGCGGACGCCGGAGGGCATCACGGTCGTCTCGCCCGCGAGCTTGCCTTTCTTCGGGAGCCGCGCGGCGCGGGCCGCCAACCGCCGCCTGCTCGCGGCGCAAATCAATCTGCTGGCCCGCCGGCGCGGGCTCTCGCGGCCGATCTTGTGGGTCGCCATCCCGACCGCGGCCGAGTTGATCGGTCGGCTCGGGGAGTCTCTGGTCGTCTACCACGTCTCGGACAAGTACGACCAGAACCACATGGATCACGCGACCGACCCGGCCGTGGTGCGCCGCCTGCACGAGCTGGCGATTGACCGCGCCGACCTCGTCTTCTACTCGGGCCGCAAGCTCTTCGAGGAGGCCGAGCGCGGCCGCGGGCGGTCGCACCTGTTAGAGCAGGCCGTGGACTTCGAGCACTGGTCGCGCGTCGCCGAGACGGGCGCGGGCGCGCTCGAAGTCGCGCCGGAGGTGGCGCGCGTGCCGCGGCCGCGGCTCGGCTACTTCGGGGCCATCGAGCCGTGGCTCGTCGATCAGGAGCTGGTGCGGCGCGCCGCGCGCGAGAGGCCCGAGTGGCAGTGGGTCTTCGTCGGCAACAAGTCGCGCGGGCTGGAGATCGAGGGGCTGCCGAACACGCACTTCCTGCCGCCCGTACCTTACGAAGAGCTGCCGCGCTACGCCGCCGGCTTCGACGTTTGCGTGCTGCCGTGGGAGACCGGGCAGGCGTTCACCTCCTACGGCTCGGCCATCAAGGTGCGCGAGTACCTCGCCACCGGCAAGCCGGTCGTCATCTCGCCGCTGCCCGAGTACGAACCGCTCGGCGGCGTGCTCCGCATCGCGCGCTCGCGCGAAGACTTCCTCCGCCTCGTCGGAGAGGCCCTCGCCGAGACGGGCCGCGAGGCGGCACGCGCCCGCCAACAGGCCGTCCGCGGCGGCACGTGGGACGCCCGCGCCGAGTGGGTGAGCGGCCTCATCGAACAGGCCCTGCGGAAGAAAAGCAGTGAATCGTGAGGAGAAGCTGTCAGTCGTCAGTTAAAGACAAAGATTGATGACTGACGGCTGGCGACTGCCTTCCCGGTTCACGATTCACGATTGACGATTCGCGGCTTTATATTACTTTCAATGTGCGGAATCGCCGGACTGATTACGGATGACCCCGAGGCGCGCGTGCGCGCGGCGCTCGGGGCGATCGCGCACCGCGGGCGCGACGACGAGGGCGTGTGGACTTCCGGGGCGGCCGACGGCGAGGGGCGCCGCGCCTGCCTCGGCCACCGGCGGCTGTCGATCATCGACACGAGCGCGGCCGGACACCAGCCGTTCGTCTCGGCGGACGGCCGCTACGCGCTGACCTACAACGGCGAGCTGTACAACTTCCGCGAACTGCGGCGCGAACTCGAAGACAGGGGCCACGCCTTCCGCACCGACTGCGACACCGAAGTCCTGCTGGCGGCCTTCGCCGAGTGGGGCGAGGGCTGCCTCGCGCGCCTCAACGGCATGTTCGCCTTCGCCGTCTGGGACGAGCGCGAGCGTACGCTCACGCTCGCGCGCGACCGCCTCGGCGTCAAGCCGCTCTACTACTCAATCGCGCGCGGCCGCGAGGGCGCGCCCGACTCCTTCGTCTTCGCCTCCGAGGCGAAGGCCATCTTCGCGACGGGGCTGGTGCGCGCGGCGCTCGACCCCGAGGGGTTGCACCAGCAACTCACCTTCCTCTGGACGCCCGACCCGCACACGCTCTTCCGCGACGTGCGCCGTCTCCCGCCGGCCCACGTCCTGCGCTGGCGCGACGGCGAGGTGAGCCTGCGCGAGTGGTGGGACGTTAGTTTCGAGGAGGTCGAAGAAGGGAAGGGCGAGGCGTGGTGGCGCGAGCGCCTGCTCGAAACGCTCGCCCGCGCCGTGCGGATGGAGACCGTGGCCGACGTGCCGCTCGGCTCGTTCCTTTCGGGCGGCGTGGACTCTTCGGTCGTCACGGCGCTGATGGCGCGACAGTCGGGCGGCCGCAGGGTCTCGACCTACACGGTCGCCATCGAGCCGGAAGACCTCCGCTACGACATCATCCCCGACGACGCGCGCTGGGCGCGGCAGGTCGGCCGACTCCTCGACGCCGACTACCACGAGATCACTCTGAAGCCGGACGTGGCCGGGCTGCTGCCGATGCTCGTCCGCCACGTCGAGATGCCGGTCATCGACATGGCCATCTCGTCCTACCTCGTCTCGGCCGAAGCGCGCGAGACGATGACGGTGATGCTTTCGGGGATGGGCGGCGACGAGGTCTTCGCGGGCTACCCGCGCCAGCTCGCGATGCAGCTCGCGCGCGCCGCCGACCTCGTGCCCACGGCCCTGCGCCGGCCCCTGAGCGACACGCTCGCCGCGGCGCTGCCCGGCGGGCGGCCCGGGCGCTTCACGGCGCTGCTGCGCAACGTCAAGAAGTTCGCGCGCAGCGCCGCCCACGACTTCGAGAATCGCTACCTCGGCTTCGGCACTTACTTCACGAACGAGGCCAAGCACGCGCTCTACGCCGACGGCCTGCGCGAGGCGACGCGCGGGCTCGACCCGTACCAGTACCACCGGCGCTACTTCGCGCGCGCGGGCCGCGCCGCGCCGCTCAACCGCCTGCTCTACGTCGATCTGAAGACCTTCCTGCCGTGCCTGAACCTCGACTACACGGACAGGACTTCGATGGCGGCGACGCTCGAAGTGCGCGTCCCGCTCCTCAACCACGAGGTGGTCGAGCTGGCGGCGCGGATGCCGCCCGCGCTCAAGCTCCGCGGCCTGCGGCGCAAGTACATCCTCAAGCGCGCGGCCGAGACGATGCTGCCGCGCGAGGTGGTGTGGCGCAGGAAGGCGGGCTTCGGCGCGCCCGTCCGCGCGTGGCTGCGCGGCCCCCTGCGCCCGCTCGTGGACGACTTGCTCTCAGAAGAGACGGTCAGGCGCCGCGGCCTCTTCCGCCCCCGCGAAGTCCGCCGCGTCGTCGAAGCCAACCTCTCCGGCCGCGAGGACTACAACCTGCAAGTGCTGCAACTCCTCACGCTGGAGATGTGGCACAGAGAGTTCATTAAAGAGTAGCCAGTAGACAGTAGTCAGTAGTCAGTAGAAAGACCTTCGGCAGCGAACCGCCAGCGCATCGGCGTCAGCGACCATCAGGCGGAGCGCTACTGACTACTGACTACTGGCTACTCTCTTCGTGTATCATGCGGTGGCTCGCTGACCCCGCCCGCCAGACCGTGGAGGATGAAGACTAAGCGCGCGCAAAGTTCGGAGCCGGCGGCCGGCAGGGGCGCGGCGCGGGGGGGCGCCGGCGCGGCGGCGTGGCCGGCGTGGGAGGTCGCCGGGCTGGTCGTCGGCGTCAAACTGGTCGTCCTGATGTACGGCGCGCAGGCGTTCACCACCCTGCGCGACCAGAGGCTCGCGTCGCTCTATAACTGGCTCGCCATCTGGAGCCAGTGGGACGCGCCGCACTACCTCGACCTCGCGCGCGACGGCTACGTCTCCGGCGGGGTGCAGGCCCGCTGGATCGTCTTCTACCCGCTCTACCCGTGGCTCGTGCGCGCCTCGGCGGTCGTTCTGCGTGACGAGCTGGTGAGCGCCTTCTTCGTCTCGGCGGTCGCGTCGGTGGCCGCCGGGCTTCTGCTCTACAGGCTCGCGCGGCTCGACGAGGCGGAGGCGGTGGCGCGCGCCTCCGTCTTCTTCCTCCTCACCTTCCCGACCGCCTACTTCCTCCACATCGGCTACACCGAAAGCCTCTTCCTCGCGCTCGCGCTCGGCGCGTTCCTCGGGGCGCGCGAGCGGCGCTGGTGGCTCGCCGGGCTGCTCGGCGGGCTGGCCGG
>DATMVI010000726.1:0-3711 GCA_035563275.1 Pyrinomonadaceae bacterium | reverse complement strand
ACGAGGTACTCCCGCCGCGAGTGCGCGGCGGCCACGGCCTCGCCGGTGCGCCTGAGCACCTCCGTGAAACGGAGGCCGGCGGCGAAAGGGCAGCCGACGCGCGCGTGGCTGGCGAAGAGTCCCAACGCGCCGCGGAGGTGGCTGATCTTCCGCCCGTCGAAGAGGAGTTCGACGGCGGGGGGCTGCTTCGTCAGGCGCCAGAGGAGCGTCTGCCACGCGGCGAGCAGCAGCACCGCGAGGGGCGCGCCGTGGCGGCCCGACAGCTCGCCGAGCCGCGCGGCGACTTCCGCCGCGACCACGCCGGACCACCGCGCGGGCTCGAAGCCGCTCGCCGCCCGCCGCTCGCCGGGCAGACGCAACTCTTCGCCCGGCGCCCCTTCCGGGCCTTCGGCCCCGGCGCCGTCCCCCGCCCCGGCCTCTTCGAGCAGTTCGTGCTGCCACTGCGCGTAATCAACGTACTGGACGGTTTCGCCCGCCTCGGCCGCCACGCCGCCGGTCAACTCGGCGTAGCCGCGGGCGAGTTCTTCGAGCATGTTCCTGAGCGTGCGCGCGTCGGCGCAAAGCGCGGGCAGGCTGACGAGCAGCCAATGCCTCCCGGCGGAGAGCCGCGCCAGCGAGAGCCGCAGCACGGGGCCGCGTTCGAGGTCGAAGGCGCAAGACCGCTCCGCGCGCCGCAACTCTTCGAGCAGCCGCCGCTGTTCGTCGCCGTCGCGCCCGGTCAGGTCGGTCTCCTCCAGCGCGAAGGCCGCGGCGGGGTCGTCGCCGATGACCTGTACGGGCAGGCCCATCCCCGGCAGCAACTCGTAGGTCGTCCGCAGGATTTCGTGGCGCGAGACGACCGCCCGCCACGCCTCCCTGAGGAGCCCCGCGTCGAGCGGCCCCTCCAGCTCGACGACGCACTCGGCGCGGAAGGCCGGCCCGCCCTGCTGTAACAGCCAGAGGCGTTCCTGCTGAGGCGAGAGGCGAAAGCCTTCGAGGGTTTCCTTCTGCATGATCTGTCTTTCGCGGCTTCCGAAGGGGCGTGCGGGGGGGCCCGGCTCGCGGCCGCGGGCCTACGACGTGGCGGCCGGCGGCGGCCCCTCTTGCGGCCCGGCGCCGAACTCCTCGTTGGTGTACAGCTCCGCCATCGCCACGAGGATTCTGCGGGGGCCGGCGTAGGGCTCGCGCCCGTGCGACGCGAGGAAGTTGTCGAGCATGAGGACATCGCCCCGCTGCCAGTCGAAGGCGACCGACGCCTCGCGATAGACCCGCCGAATCTCGTCGAGCACGGAGGACTCGATGGGCGTGCCGTCGCCGTAGAAGGCGTTGCGCGGCAGCTCGTCGTCTTTGAACTCGGCCAGCAGCGAGCGGCGCACCAGCGGGTCGAGGTTCGAGACGTGGAACATGTGCGCGTGGTTGAACCAGACCGTGTCGCCCGTCACGGGGTGGGTGGCGACGGCCTGCCGGAGCTGTCGCGTCCGCAGCCGATCCCGGCCGCGCCACTCGAACTCCGCGCCCGAGCGGCGGCAATACTCCTCCACCCTCGCGCGGTCTGTGGTCTGGAAGACCTCCTGCCACGGCAGGTCGACGCCCTCGCCGTAGTTGCGGACGTACATCACCTTCTTCTCGATGAACCGCCCCTTAATGCGCGGGTCGATGAGGCCGAAGACCCGCCGGTCGCAGGCGATGGGCGTCCGCCCGCCCCGCTCGGCCGGCTGGGCGCAGAAGAACCAGAGCTTCGTCGGCCAGTTGTGCGAGTAGGACATCTCGTGGTGGAGCGGGATGGGCTGGTTCGACGGGTACTCGGTCGAGGTGTAAATCCGGCGACCGACCTCGGTGCGCGGCGCGGCGCGCTCGCGGTAGTCGAGCAGCTCGGTCGAGATGGCGCGGGCCAACTGCTCGAACTCGGCGGGCGAGGAGAGGCCGAAGCCGCGGAACAAAAGCGCCCCGTGCGCGAGCAGCCGCCGCTCGACCTCCGCCCGGTTGGCCGCCGCCCACGCCGCGAGGTCGATCCCCTCGAAGGCCGGCCGCAGGACGAGCGGGAAGGGTCGGCCGGGCTGAAGATAACCCTCACACACCATCTCACCGGGACTCACGCGCACCGCGCGCCGCTCCGCGAGGCGCAGGCGGCCGGGCGCGCCGGCCTCACTCTCCTTCCGCTTCATCGTTTCCCCTCCGGGCTCCGGCCGGCGTTCGCATCTGCGCTCCCTTCAGGCCGCGGTCTCTCTGCCGGGGGTGACGGCCTTGCGCCTGACACCCAGAAGCCTCCGCGCGTGAGCCTCCTCGCGCCGCCGCTCTTCCTCGGCGCGCTGCCGCCGCTCCTCTTCGCTGACGATCTCGAAGGAGCTGAGCCGCCCCTCGGGGTCGGCCACGACGCCTTGCAGGAGCTTCTCGAAATGGCCCGACATACGCTTGACGGTGGGCGGGTCGAAGAGGTCTGTGTTGTAAGTCCAAACGCCCGTCAGCCGCTCGCCCGCCTCGTAGACCCAGAGCGTCAGCTCGAATCTGGCGGCGACGTGGTCGCCGCCGAGGATGTCGAGCCGCAGCCCCGGCAGTTCGAGGCTGCCCCTCGGCGCGTTGTCAACGCCGAACGCGACCTGAAAGAGCGGCGTGTGCGCGAGGCTGCGCTCGGGCCGGAGTTCTTCCACCAGCTTCTCGAAGGGCACGTCCTGATGCGCGTAGGCCCCGAGGCACGTCTCGCGCACACGCCCCAAAAGCTCGGCGAAGCTCGGGTCTCCGGCCACGCGCGTGCGCAGCGCCAGCGTGTTGGTGAAGAAGCCGATGAGCGGCTCGGTCTCCTCGCGGTCGCGGCCCGCTATCACCGTCCCGACGGTGATGTCGTCCCGGCGGCTGTAGCGCGCCAGCAGCACTTTGAAGGCGGCCAGCAGCGTCATGAAGAGCGTGGCGCCGGAGGCCCTGCTCAGCCCCCTCAACTGCCCGGACAACCGCGGCGAAAGCCGGAACGTTTCGAGCGCGCCACGGTAGGTTTGGACGGGCGGGCGCGGCCGGTCTGCGGGCAGCTCAAGCACGGGCGGCGCGCCGTCGAGCTGCGCCTTCCAGTAAGAGAGCTGCCTGTCGAGCACCTCGCCCCGCAGCCACCCGCGCTGCCAGATGGCGTAGTCTGCGTACTGGAGCGGCAACTCCGCGAGCGGCGACTCCTCGCCTTGTGAGAAGGCCGCGTAAAGCGCGGCGACCTCGCTGACGAGCACGCCCGCCGACCACGCGTCCGAGACGATGTGGTGCATCGTGAAGAGCGCGACGTGCTGCTCCCCCTTCAGGCGCGCCAGCGCGCAACGCAACACCGGCCCGCGCCCGAGGTCGAAAGGCAGGCGCGCGTCGGCCGCCGACAGCCGTCGGGCCTCGGCCTCGCACGCCGACTCGGGCAACCCGCTTAAATCTATGACGGGCAGCGGCACGCGCGCCGGGGGCGAGATGACTTGCGCGGGCAGGCCGGCCTCCGTGACCGAGAAGGTCGTGCGCAGAGACTCGTGGCGGCGCACCAGCTCGTCGAGGCTGCGCCTGAGCGCCGCGATGTCGAGGCGGCCGCCGAGCCGTACGGCCAGCGGCAGGTTGTAGAACGGGCTGCCGCCCTCCAACTGGTGCATGAACCAGAGCCGCTGCTGCGCGAACGAGAGCGGCAGCGGCCCGCCCCGATCTGCCGCGTGCAGCGGCGGCGCCGCCCCGTGCGCACCGCCCGCCAGCGCCGCCTCGAGCTGCGCGGCCATCGCGGAG
>DATMVI010000725.1:0-3921 GCA_035563275.1 Pyrinomonadaceae bacterium | reverse complement strand
ATCGACGCTGACGTAACCCTCGCCCGCGCGCCGCCGCACGCCGTTCCGTTTTTAGAACTGGAGGCGGCCTTGTATCTCGACGACGCGGCCGGCGAGCCCGCGCTCGGCGCGGCCGAAGAGCGGGTTGTCGATGACCGTGCTCGGCGAGTTGAAGCCGAACGACTGGAGGTTGAGCAGGTTGAAGACGTTGAAGACGTTCGCCTTGACCTCGAGGAACCGGCCCTCGCCGAGGAAGGGCATGCCGAAGCGCTTGGAGGCGCTCATGTCCACGTTGAAATATTTCGGGCCGCGGAACGAGTTGCGGCCGACGCCGGGCAGCAGCCCGGCCGCCGTGCCGAAGCCCGTCGCCCCGAGCGCGGAGAAGAAGCGCGTCCCGCCGCCGGGGAAGTTGCTGCCCGTGATGAAAGCCTCGTCCGAGGTGTCGTCGCCGGCGCCGCCGAAGTAGGCGACGGGCCGGGCCGGGCAGGTGATGGGCCGGTTGGTGCTCGGGCAGTTGCCCGTCACCGGCGTCCACGGGAAGCCGGTGTGCGCCGTCACGATGGTGCTCAACTGCCAGCCGCCGAGCAGCGCGCCGGCCGCGTCGTTGCGGTCGCGCAGGAAGGGCAGCTCCCACAGGCCCGAGCCGACGAAGTGGTGGCGCACGTCGTAGTCCGACGGGCCGCGCTCCTCGCGCGGGTCGAGCGGGTAGGTCGGGTTGGTGGGCGCGCCCGGCCCCTCGTTCGAGGTCACGTCGATGCTCTTGCTCCAGCGGTAGATGGCGTCGAAGGAGAGCCCCTCGGAGAAGCGGCGCGCGAGGCGCGCGATCATCGCGTTGTAGCTGGCGGTGGTGTCGGGCGTCGGGAAGAAGACGCCGGAGAGCGTGCCGGGGTCGGCGAAGAAGAAGCGCTGGTTGACGAGGCGGACGAGCTTGCGGCTGGCGCTGCCCTGATAGCCCAGCTCGGCCGTCAGGTTGCCGGGCAGCGCGTACTGGGCGTCGAGCGAGTAGGTGTAGACGTAAGGGGTCGGCACCTCGGCCGGCGCGCCGTAGACCTCGACGGCCTCGACGCCGGGGCGCAGGTTCGGGAAGCCCGTGGCCGGGTTGATGCCGAGGGCGAGGGCCGGGTTCGTGGGGAAGCTGAAGGGCGAGTTGTTCGCGCCGAGCGCGTAGAGAATCTGCCCGCCGTTGAAGGGCGTGCTGAAGTCCTGCGCCGAGGTGCCGCAGCAGATGCGGAAGCGCGCGAAGAAGGGCGGGTTGCCGCGCGCGTTGGCGTAGAGCACGACCGGGGTGCGGTTGTAGGCGACGCGGAAGCCGCCGCGCAGGACGAGCTTGTTCTCGGTCTCGATGCCGGCCAGCCGGCCCGGCGTGTAGGCGAAGCCGAGGGTCGGCCCGAAGTTGTTGCGGTCGGGCGGGTAGAGGCGGTCCACGACCTCGATGCGCGCGCCCGTCAGCTCGGCGCCGGCCGGGCCGAGGATGAGGTTGCTCAGCCGGCCCTGCTTCTCCGCGAGCGGCGTGAAATACTCCCAGCGCAGGCCGAGGTTCAGCGTCAGGTTGGGCCGCGCCTTCCAGTCGTCCTGCGCGAAGAGCGCGTAGGTGCTGGTGCGGAAGTAGCGCTGCGACTCGGCCGGGCCGCCCGTCCGCGGGTCGGCGTTGATCTGGTAGAAGAGCGGCGCGTCGTTGACGAAGTTGAAGAGGCCGGCGAAGGTGAAGAGCGGGCGCGAGCCGCCCGAGAGGTCGTTGTTGTCCTGCTCCTTGCGAACCTCGCCGCCGAAGCTCCAGCTGTGGGTGCCCGCGACGAGCCGCAGCGTGTCGCGGAACTCGTAGGTGTTCTCGGCGAAGACGCCGGGCGTGGTCTCCGACCACGGCGGGCCGAAGCGGAGGCGGTCGCCCGGCATGTTCTCGATCTCGATGCGCGGGATGCCGAAGTCGGTCTCGCCCGAGGACTCGATCTCGTTGAAGGCGAAGCGGGTGGCGTTGAAGCGCGCCTCGTTGAGCATCGTCTGCGAGATGACGCGCGACCACGTGACCGTGCCGAAGAGGTTCAGCGGCGAGGTGCGGATGTCACCCATCGGCCGGCTGCGGCCGCCCGAGTCGCTGCCCACGCCGTTGAAGCGCGAGACGTAGGAGCTGAAGGTCAGCGTGTCGTTCGAGGTCAGGATGAAGTCGAAGCGCGGGTTGAACTGGTTGCCGCTGCTGATGGTGGGGACGGCGAGCTGCACCTGCTGGAGGTCGGGGATGCCGTCGAGGCCGCCGCCTTCGAGGTCGCCGAAGCGGAGGTACTGGCGCGCGCCGAGGGCCGGCGAGCCCACGTCGAGCCCGCCCGGCAACTGCCGGCACGGGAAGTCGCCGAAGGGGAAGCCGGCCTGCGCGCAGGTCACGGGCGTGACGCCGACGACGCGCGGCGCGACGCCGGGCGCCGAGAGTATGCGCGCGGCGATGCTGCCCGGCCGCGCCTGCTGGACGAGCTGGCGGAACTCGGGCGTCTCGACGATGGCGTTGACGGTGTCGGTGTTGCTGCTCCGAAGGCCCTCGTAGGAGAAGAAGAAGAAGGCGCGGTCGCGGCCGGAGATGTAGGCGGGGCCGCCCTCGCCGAAGCGCGGCAGGTGGAGCGGGCCGCCGATGGAGCCGCCGAACTGGTTGAGCCGCTGGTTGACGCGGATGGGGGCGGCGTTGTTCGGCCCGCCGTACTTGTTGAAGGCGTTCAGGCCCGGGCTGTTGTTCTTGAGGAAGAGGCTGCCGTGGAACTCGTTCGTCCCGTTCTGCGAGACGGTCAGCACCTGCGCGCCGGAGTTGCGCCCGAACTCGGCCGAGTAGCTGTTGGCCATGACGCGCACCTCCTTGACCGACTCCTGATTCGGCGTGACGACGGCCGCGCCGCCGAACGTCAGGCTGTTCACGCTGGTGCCGTCGATCTGGTAGTTGTTGGCCGAGACGCGCTGGCCGTTGGCGGAAATCTGAGGCTGGTTCTCGGTCTGGAAGATGGCGCGGGCCGACCCGCCCGGCCCCGTCTGGTTCGGCAGGCCGACGGCCCCGCCCGTCCCGCTGCGCGCGCCCTGACCGAAGACGCCCGGCGTCAGGCGGATCAACTCGTAGGGGTCGCGGCCGAACTGCGGCAGGTCGCGCACCTCCCGCGTCGTGATGGCGCGGTTGATGTTGGCGTTCTCGGTTTCGAGCGCGGGCGTGACGGCCTCGGTGACCGTCACGGTCTCGGCGAGGCCGCCGGCCGAGAGCGCCACGTCGATGCCCTGCACGTCCTCGGCGTTGACCGTCACGCTCTCCAAGGTGGTGGTCTGGAAGCCGGCCTTGACGACCGTCAGCGCGTACTCGCCGGGGGCCAGACCCCGGATGCTGTAGAAGCCCTCCTCGCTCGAAGACGCCTCGTGCGTGCGCCCCGTCTCCTTGTTCCTCAGCGTGACGGTCGCCTCGGGGACGACCGCGCCGGTCTGATCCGTGACCGTCCCCTGCACGCCCGCGCGGAACTGCGCGTGGGCGGCCGCCGAGAGGAGGAGGGAGAAGAGCGCCGCGAGCGTTGCGCGCCGGAAGGCGCGGCCGCGAGTCGGTCGGTGTTGCCTCATGTTAAGACCTCCGGGTTCGTCTGAGCCTTACGGGCCGGGGCGGCCGCGGGCGCACGGCGGCGCGCGGCGCTGGGAGGGGGACGGGGGCGGACTACGCTTGCTGTAGGACACTGGCTGTGCCGGGTTGTTTCGGTGGCTGAAGAGATAACACTTGGGTGTGAAAAGTTCAATAGAAATATTCGGGCGCGGCCGCGCGAACTTTTCATTGGCTATTCCGGCCGCGCCTTTGGTAAGCTGTGGCGCGTTCAAAGCAGTCTCTTTCCGACGAACACACAACCGAAGTCGAGACGCCCGGGCGGGCGGGGCGAGGCGGGCGCGCAAGCGTCACGCGCGGGCTGCCCGCGGCCCCTTGCGGCCGACGGCGGAGCG
>DATMVI010000724.1:0-19565 GCA_035563275.1 Pyrinomonadaceae bacterium | reverse complement strand
CGCCCCTCGTGCATCACGGCCACGCGGTCGCTGACGCCGAGCACCTCCTCCATGTCGCTCGAAATCATCATGACGGCCACGCCCTCGCGCGCCAGCCCCCGCATCAGGTCGTAAATCTCCGCCTTCGCGCCCACGTCGATGCCGCGCGTCGGCTCGTCGAAGATCAGGAGCTTCGGGTCGAGCGAGAGCCACTTGGCGAGGACGACTTTCTGCTGGTTGCCGCCCGAGAGGTTGCCGGCCCGCGCCTCGACCGAGGGGGCCTTGACGTTGAGGCGGCGGCAGACCTCCTGCGCGGCCCGCCGCTCCTCGCCCCGGCGCACGAGCCCGGCCGCGGCGTAGCGTTCGAGCGACGGCAGCGTGACGTTCCGGCGGATGATCTCGTCCACGATGAGGCCCGAGCGGCGGCGGTCTTCGGGGACGAGGTAGATGCCGCGGCGGATGGCGTCGCGCGGCGAGCGGATCGAGACCGGCTCGCCGCCGAGCGCGAACGCGCCCGCGACGGGCGGCTCGACGCCGAAGACGGCCTGCGCCACCTCGGAGCGGCCCGCCCCGACGAGGCCCGCGAAGCCGAGGATTTCGCCCTCGCCGATCTCGAACGAGACGGCGTGCTGCGGGTAGCGACGCGTGCGGAGGTCGCGCACCGAGAAGCGCGCGGGCCGGGCCGCGCCGTCGTCGTGCGCGTAGAAGCTTTCGAGGTCGCGGCCGACCATCATCTTCACCATCCGGTCGTGCGTCACCTCGTCGCGGGCGAGCGAGCCGGCGTTGCGCCCGTCGCGCAGGGCCACGACGCGGTCGGCCAGCTCCCTCACCTCGCCCAGACGGTGCGAGATGTAGATGACGCTCACGCCCTGCGCGCGCAGGTCTTTGACGACTCCGATGAGCCGCTCGGTCTCGGTGAGCGTGAGGCTCGAAGTCGGCTCGTCCATGATGAGCAGGCGCGCCTGCTGCGAGAGCGCCTTGGCGATCTCGACCATCTGCTGCTGCGCGATGGAGAGGCGCGCGAGCGGCGTGCGGCTCGGCACGTCGAGGCCCAGCCGGCGGAGGTAGACTTCGGCCTCCTCGTGCATCCGGCGCGTGTCCACGAGGTTGAGCAGGCCGGCGCGGCGCGGCTCGCGGCCGAGGAAGACGTTGCTGCCCACGTCGAGGTTGTCGAGGACGTTCAGCTCCTGATGGATGAAGCCGATGCGGAGGCGGATGGCGTCGGCGACCGAGTGGATGGTGGCGGGCCGGCCCTCGATTAAGATTTCGCCGCCGTCGGGCTGGTAGACGCCGCCGAGGATTTTCATCAGCGTGGACTTGCCCGCGCCGTTCTCGCCGATGAGGGCGACGACCTCGCCGGGGTAGACCTCCAGACTCACCCCCTCAAGGGCGACCACGCCGGGGAACCGCTTGCCGATCCCCTTCATCTCCAGAATGGGAGAAGGCATAGGAGGAGTAGACAGTAGTCAGTAGTCAGTAATCAGTAGGAAGACCTTCGGTAGCGAACGTCCTTCAGTATCAGCGTCGGGGGCCTCGCGGCGGAGCCTACTGTCTACTGACTACTGTCTACTGACTACTGCTTTTACGCTCTTCCGCGGAGCTGGTTGAGTTGTTTGATGAACTCTTCGACCGTGTCCTTTTTGATGACCTTCGTGGGGACGAAGACCTGCTTGGACGCGGGGATGATCGAGCGGTCGCCGCCGATGATCTGCGACATCGCCTTGATGGACTGGTAGCCGAACTCGTAGGGCTGCTGGACGACCGTGCCCTCGATGGCCCCCTCCTGAATGCCCTTGAGCGTGTCGTCCTCCTCGTCGAAGGCGATGACCTTGACCTGCCCGACCTTGCCCGCGTCGCGCAGCGCGCTCAGGATGGCCGGCCCGTTGTAGGCCCACAGGCCGACCATCGCCGACACCTCCGGGTAGCGGACGAGCGTGTCGGCGGCGTTCGACTTGGCGCGCACGCGGTCGGCGTCGTCGGTGCGCAGGTCGATGACCTCGACGTTCGAGCCGGCCAGAGCCTCCTTCATCCCCTCGAAGCGCTCGCGCGCGTTCTGCGCGTCGGCCTTGCCGACGAAGACCATGATTTTGCCGCCCTGCGGCAAAGTCTGCCTAACCAGCTCGCCGGCCTGCCGGCCCGCCGCGCGGTTGTCGGTGCCGATGTAGCAGGCGCGCTGGCTCTCGGGCGCGTCCGAGTCCTGCGTGAGGACGAGGATTTGCCGGGCCGCGTCGTTAATCATCTGCGTCTGGTTGGCCGGGTCGACGGGGCTGATGGCCATGCCGTCGATGCCCTTCGCCAGAAGGTCGTCGACGATGCGCTTCTGCTCGGCGGCCGAGCCCTCGCCCGGCATCCTGAACTCCAGATCGACGTTGCCCAACTCCTGCACGGCCTTCTCCGTCCCCTTGCGGGCGATCGTCCAGTAGTCGGAGGCGTTGTTGGTGACGAAGGCGAGCCGGAGCCGCTTGGGGCCGGGGCCCTGCGGCGAACCGGTCGGCGTCTGCTGCGGCGCGCAGGCGGCCAGCAGCGCCGCCGCCGCGAGGCAGATGAAGAGCTTGAGGGCGGGGCTTATTCTCATCAATACGGAGAACCTCGAAGGGATGGATGGGACTTTCGGTGGTCACTATACAAAAGTTCGCGGCAATGTAAAAATCCTTTTTATTCCGGGGCAGAGATTTTCGCCGGGGGCGGCCCGCCGCGAGGGGAGGTGCTTCGTTTGAGCTGGGAAGAGCGCTGGCACCCGCTGCGCGAGGAGTGGGTGGTGGTGGCGGCGCACCGCCAGCACCGCCCGTGGGCCGGCGAGACGGTGGCCGCCCCCGCCGAGCCCCCGCCCGCCTACGACCCCGGCTGTTTCCTCTGCCCCGGCAACCGCCGCGTGGGCGGCCGCGTCAACCCGCCTTACCGTCAGACTCTCGTCTTCGACAACGACCACCCGTGCGTCGGCCCCGCAGCGCCGCGCGACCTGCCGCCCCCGCCCGCGCCCTACCGCAACCGCCCGGCCGCGGGCCTCGCGCGCGTCGTCTGCTACAGCCCGCGCCACGACCTGACGCTGGCGGAACTTGAGCCGCCCGAAGTCGAACACCTCCTCGGCGTCTGGCGCGAGCAGTACGTCGAGCTCGGCGCGCGCCCCGAGGTCGAGCACGTCCTCGTCTTCGAGAACAAGGGCGAGGTGGTCGGCGTCTCGAACCCGCACCCGCACTGCCAGATTTACGCCACCAACTTCGTCTTCAAGACCATCGAGACCGAGGCGCGCGCCGCCCGCGCCTACCTTCAGGAGACCGGCCGCGTGCTCTTGCGCGACATCATCGCGGCGGAAAAAAGGGACGGCCGCCGCCTGCTCTTCGAGAACGGTTCGGCCGTCGCCTTCGTGCCCTACTTCGCGCGCTACGCCTACGAGGTCTTCGTCGCGCCGAAGCAGACGCACCCGAGCCTCGCCACGATGAGCGCCGAGGAGCTGCGCGATCTGGCCGCCGCGCTCAGGCACGTCCTCGTCAAGTTCGACAACCTCTGGCGGATGCCCTTCCCCTACGTGATGCCTCTGCATCAGGCCCCGACCGGCGGCGGCGACCACCGCGGCTTCCACTTCCACATCGAGTTCCACCCGCCGCTGCGCAAGCCCGACCTCCTCAAGTACCTCGCCGGCCCCGAGGTCGGCGGCGGCAACTTCCTCTCCGACACCTCGCCCGAGGAGAAGGCCGCCGAGCTGCGCGCCGCGCCCGACACTCATTACCGGCGAGCGCCGGGGGGAGGCGCGCGATGAGCCGCGACGTGCGCGCCCTGCTCGCCCCCATCCGCCGCCTGCACGAGCGCATCCGCGCCGAGGTCGTCGCCGCCTGCGAGCGCGCCTCGGTCGAAGAACTCTCCGGCGTCGAGCGCGAGGCCGAGAGCGACACCATCTACGAGCTTGACCGCTTCGGCGAAGCCCGCCTCGTCGAGTTCTTCGAGCGCGAGGTGGCGACCCCCGACGCGCCCGTCGTGCTCGTCGCCGAAGGACTCGAAGCGGGCCGCGTCGTGCTGCCGCGCGGCGCGCGCGAGGCCGGCGCGGCGTGGCGCGTCATCGTCGACCCGATTGACGGGACGCGCGGGCTGATGTACCAGAAGCGGAGCGCGTGGGTCTTGACGGGCGTCGCGCCCGAGCGCGGCCCCTCGACCGGCCTCGCCGACATCGAGCTGGCCGTGCAGACCGAAATCCCGCTCGTCAAGCAGCACCTCTCGGACGCGCTCTGGGCCGTGCGCGGCCGCGGCGCAAGCGCGGAGCGCGTCAACCGGCTGACGGGGGAGCGGGCGCCGCTGCGCCTGCGCCCCTCGCGCGCAGAGAGCATCGCCCACGGCTTCGCGATGGTGGCGCGCTTCTTCCCCGGCGCGCGCGACGAGCTGGCGGCCATCGACGAGGAGATCGTCCGCGGCGCGCTCGGCCCGGCCCCGCCCGGCAAGGCCCTCTGCTTCGAGGATCAGTACCTCTCGTCCGGCGGGCAGCTCTACGAGCTGATGGCGGGCCACGACCGCTTCGTGGCCGACCTGCGCCCGCTCGTGCGCCGCGCCGACGACGAGCGCCCGCTCTGCTGCCACCCTTACGACCTCTGCGCGGAACTGATCGCGCGCGAGCTGGGCGTGGTCGTGACCGACGCGCGCGGCGGGCCGCTCGACGCACCGCTTGAGGTCGGGGCCGACGTGGCGTGGGCCGGCTACGCCAACGAACACCTCCGCCGACAGATCGAGCCGCTCCTGCTGGCCGCGCTCGAACGTCGCGGGCTGCTCTGAATCTCCGGTGAGGCGGCGCATGTTCAGCATCGTTCACGGCTCGACGCACGGGCTGCCCGACGCCGAAGCGTTTGTCGAAAGCCTCGACGCGGGGGCCGGGGCATTCTTCGACGAAGGCGCCGAAATCTTCGTCGCCCGCGCGCCGGGCCGCCTCGACGTGATGGGCGGCATCGCCGACTACTCCGGCTCGCTCGTCCTCCAACTCCCGCTCCGCGAGGCCGCCTTCGTCGCCTTGCAGCGCGACGACTCGCGCGCGCTCCGCATCGTCAGCCTCCGCCGCGAACGGGGCGGCGAGCGCGCCGACTCGTTCGAGATGCCGCTGGCCGACTTCGACGAGGGCGGCGCGGCCTCCGACTACGCCGCGGCCCGCGCCTACTTCCGCCGCGACCCCTCGCGCCATTGGGCCTCTTACGTCGCGGGCGTTCTCCTCGTCCTCAAGCGCGAGCGCGGGGCGCGGCTCGAAGGCGGCGCGCGCGTCCTCGTCTCTTCGAGCGTGCCCGAGGGCAAGGGCGTCAGTTCGTCCGCGGCCGTCGAGGTCGCCACCGCCACGGCCGCGGCGGCGGCCTTCCGCGTTGACCTGCCCCCGCGCGAGGCGGCGCTGCTTTGCCAGCGGGCCGAGAACCTCGTGGCCGGCGCGCCCTGCGGCGTGATGGATCAGATGACGGCCGCCTGCGGCGAGGCCGGGCGCCTGCTCGCGCTGCTCTGCCAGCCGGCCGAGTTGCTCGAAGGCGTCGCGGTGCCCGAGGGGTTGAGCTTCTGGGGGCTTGATTCGGGCGTGCGCCACGCCGTCGCGGGCGCGGACTACGGCGCGGTGCGCGCCGCCGCGTTCATGGGCTACCGCATCGTCGCCGAGCTGGCCGGCCTCGACGTGCGGGGCGAGGGGGGGCGCGTGCGCGTCGAAGACCCGCGCTGGGGCGGCCGCCTCGCCAACCTCTCGCCCTCGGAGTTCGAGCAACGGTACGCGCGACGCCTGCCCGCGACGATGACCGGCGGGGAATTCCTCTCGCGTTACGGCGGCATCACCGACGACGTGACGCGCGTCGAGCCGGGCCGCGCCTACCCCGTGCGCGCCGCCGCGCGCCACCCCGTCCACGAGCACTTCCGCGTGCGCGCCTTCGCCGAGTTGTTGAAGGGCGACGCGGCGGGGCCGCGCCCGGAGCTGCTCGGCGAGTTGATGTTCCAGTCGCACGCGAGCTACACGGCCTGCGGACTCGGCTCGGAAGGAACCGACCTGCTCGTCGGGCTCGCGCGCGAGGCCGGCCGCGGGCGCGGGCTCTACGGGGCGAAGATCACGGGCGGGGGCGGCGGCGGGACGGTGGCGGTGCTCGGCGACGCGGGCGCGGGCGCGGCCGTCTCGGAGGTGGCGGCGCGCTACGCCGCCGCGACCGGCTACGACCCGCAGGTCTTCGCAGCCTCGTCGCCCGGCGCGGCCCGCTTCGGAGTCCTGAAGCTGCGTGGCCGCGCCGGCTGAGGACTCCCGCGTTCGCGCGCCCGTCGCGCCGGCTAGAACTCTCCGCTCAGGTCGTCGCGGCGGGCAGGCCGAGGAAGTCGCCGTAGCGCCGCGCGGCCTCTTTGAAGGCGCGCGCCTCGGCCTTCCTGAGCGGGGCGAAGGGGGCCGGCGTGATGACGACCGAGCCTTTTTTGAGGGCGCGTTTCCACGTGCCGACGACGCGTCCGCCGCTGACGATCGTCGGGCTGAAGACGCCGTTGCCGGGGTTCAACTCTCTCGTCCGCGAAGGGTCGAGCACGGCGCCGCGGTCTTTGTAGGCGACGATGTACTCGTCGAAGGGCGGCAGCAGGTGGAGGCCCGCCGCGCCGCCTTCGGGGCCCGCGGCGGCCGACGCTGAGAACCAGTAAGTCCGCGCGCCGGCCGTTTCGCTGGCGAGGCGCGGCCGCGCCGACTCGACGCCGGCCCGCGCGTCGGCGACGGTCAGCCCCGACCACCACGCGAAGTCCTGCAAGGTCGCCGGCCCGTGGCTCGTGAAGTAGCGCCGCGCCAGCTCGGCCAGAGCCTCCTCGCGTTCGAGCTCTTTCGACGCGGGAACCCATTCGTCGAGCAGCGCGAAGGTCGGCTGCCGCCCCTCGCGCGTGCCGAAGCAGAGGAAGCCGTCCTGCGCCAGCCGCGTGATGACGTGCAGCCCGCGCCCGTCCGACGTGGGGACGCCGGCCGACTCCAGCGTCTCGTACATCGCGCCGCGCGTCAGTTGTCGGCCGCCGCCGAGCGCGCGCTCGAACAACTTTTTGCTGCGCGTGAAGGTCGACTCGTCGAGGCCGACGAACTGCTCGAGCCGCCGCGCCGCGCCCGCCACGACGCGCGGCGTACACAGCTTCAGCATCCAGCGCACGTCGCCGGCCGCGACGAGGTGCAGAGTCCTCCGCATCGGCCACGTGCGGACGATCTTCCTCTCGGCTATCGCCCGCTCGACCCCCGCCTCGGACGCGTCCCGCAGGCGCAGCCCCACGCCCCACAGCGCGCCGCCGTAGTCCTGCGCCTGCACCGCGCCGAGCCACGCCACGGCCTCCTCCGGCCTCTCGAACTTCTCGCCCTCGATGCGTTGTTGCCGCAGTCGCCGCGGCGCGATTTCGTCGGTCGTCATCAGCCTTCGACCCTCGCGTGATTGATGCGGACTCGCGGACGAACGCCGCCCGCGCCCCCGTTCATGAGTTCGGGCCGATTGTACCGGACGCGGCGCGCGCGGCGGCAAGTTTCCACCGCGGTCACGCTCGCCCGCGCCGCCCGTCCCGGCCCGCCGCCCGTCAACCCTCATCCTTAACGCGCGCGGGGCCGTCGTGTATCATGCGCGGAACTTCAGGCCGGGGGTTGCTGCGCCATGACCCACATGCGTGAATTCGAGCCGGTGCTGCCCGACGCGCGGCCTTACGTCGCGCGGGCCGCCGCGCTCTACGAGAGGGCCGTGCGCGAGAAGCGCGGGGGCGTCGTCTTCATCGCCGCCGAGCCGGGCGGCGGCAAGACCGAGCACCTCGGCGCGCTGGCGAAGGCGCTCCACCGCTCGAAGCCGCGGCCGAACATCGTCGCCGGCTACTTCAGCGCCGGCGAGTACCAGCGCTACAAGCTCGACTGGCAGGACGGCGTCTCTCTGAAGAAGACGCTGGCGGCCGCCGGCAGTCTGGCCTCGCTGCTCGCCCTCTGCCCGCTCCCTTCCGTCGGCTTCGCCTTCAACCTCATCGCGCAGTTCGTCGAGACCAGCGCGGCCGCGCGTGAGTTCGCGGAGCAGTTCAGGGACGACCCCGGCCGCCGGCCGGAGGGCGCGCGCTGGCTGCGCGACCTGCTGCGGCGCGCCGCCGCCGAGAGGCCGCTCGTCTGCCTGCTCGACGACTGGGACGAGGCCCGGCGCTTCGAGTGGGACAACATGCTCTTCGGGCTGGCGCGCGAGGTCGCCAGAGACCTCCCCGCGCTGCTCTTCATCACGGTCAGGAGCCCCGTTGACCTTGACGCGCCGGCGCACGACGAGGCGGGCGCGGTCATCAAGAGCCTGTTGGGGAAGGGGCTGGCCGAGTGGTGGCCTCTGGAGAAGCTTTCGCGCGCGGAGGTCGCGGCGGCCGTCGGCGAGGCCGCGCCGTCGGTCGTCTCGGCGCTGCACGGCGTGACGGACGGCAACGCGCGCTGGGTCAAAGAACTCTGGCGCGAGTGGCGGCTCGAAGGGGTGGTGGAGACGGACGCGGCCGACCGCTGGGTCTGGAAGCGGCCGCGCGGCGCGACGCTCGGCCTCTACGGCCACATCGTCGAAGACCGCCTGACGCGGCTGCTCAGGGCGGAGACGGCCGTCGAGGTCGAAGACGCGCGCGAGGTTCTGGCCTGCGCCGCGCTCGAAGGCATGAGCTTCACGGCCGAGGCGGTCGCCCTCGCGGCCGGGTGGCACACGGACGAGCTGATCGACTTCTTCGACGAAGTGCTCGTCCGCACCGAAGAGAACCCGGAGGGCCTGCTGCTCGAAGACGGCAGCGCGCGGGTTCCGGACGAGGGCGGCGGCGAGCGCACGCTCTGGCGCTACCGCTTCGTCTCCGACCTCCACCGGATGGCGCTCGAACGCGACGGCTTCGCCCGCGTCGAGCGGCCGCAGGGCGGCACGGAGCGGCGGGCGAAGTGCCTCGCCATGATCGAGGCGCTCAAACAAACCTACGCGGCCGGCGAGAGCCTCGCCGCCGCGCCGCTCGCCCGCCTGCTGCGCGAGGTCGGCAAGACGGAAAGCGCCCAGCGCTACCAACGCATCGCCGACTTCGGGACGAACCGCGAGGGGATGCGCGAGCAGGCCCTGCGCCTCATCGCCGTCGAGAAGGACGACTGGGAGCCGTGGCAGTGCGGGCGTGCCGCCAAGTTGTTGATTAAGGCCGCCGACGCCATGCTCCACACCTTCCCCTACGACGAGACGCTGGCGGTCTTGGAAGAGGCCCGACGCCTCGCGCCCCGCGCCGGAAACCACCCCGACCAAGAATACGCGACCTTCCTGTCCAGCTTTATATTGATGGGGCAAAACGAGTATCAATCGTCGCGGGAAAGGGCTAATGAAGCTTTAGAGCTTGCCCGGCTTTCCGGCAGCGGCATGGGTGTCGCCCGCGCGCTGGGCGTGCTGGCGAGAGTCGCGCACGCCGAGGGCCGCTACGGCCGCGCGCGCGAGCACGCCCTAGAGGCCCTTGAGATTCAGCAACGGCTCGGCCTCTTCGACGGCGAAGCCGTGACGCGGGGCTACCTCGGGTGGGTTGACCTCGCCGAAGGCGACTACGCCGGCGCGCGCCGCCACATTCAACGGGCATTGGAGCTGGGCCGGGAGTCCAGCAGACGGACTTCTGAAGCCGTCGCCCTGAACACACTGGCGAGGATTGACTTCGTGGAAGGCGACCGCGCCGGCGCGCGGGAGCACGCCGCGCAGGCGCTGGAGATTTACCGCGAGTTCGGCGAGCGTGAGGGGGAATCCTACGCGCTCGGCATGCTCGCCACCATCGCCCACGCCGAGCGCGACTACGCCGCGGCGAGGGCGCACGCCGAGCGCGCGCTGACGATTCAGAGGGAACTCGAAGACCGGGCTGGCGAGGCGATGGCGTGGACCGTGCTGGCCGAGATTTGCTACGCCGAAGGCGACTTCGCCGGCGCGCGGGAGCACGCCGCGCAGTCACTCGAAACCTCATGGGAGCGCGGCACCCTGTCGTCGCGGGCCACCACGCTGCGCGTGCTCGGCGAGGTCGCGGACAAGCTCGGTCTGGCGGACGAGGCGTGTGACCTGACGGCCCTCAGTTTCGTGATCTTATCCGAGATCGGGGACGACGACCTTAAAAGAGTCACGCGCAGTCTGGCCTCGCTGGCCGAGCGGCACAGCCGCGCGGAAGCGGGGCGGGAGGAGTCGTTGCGGCGCGCGCGTGAGGCTTACGAGAGGGACGGCGGGCGGGAGTCGGTCGCGCGCGCTCTGGCGCGTATGCGGGAGGCGGGCGGGTGAGTCGGGGCGCGGGCGGGTTGATGATGAGGGGCGGCGCGGCGCGCACGGTCACGCCGCCCTTCGGTGACGCGGCCCGCTCGGTTCGGGCGACGCCCGAGCGGCTCAGGCGACGCCGAGGAGGATGTCGGTGGTGAGCTGGTCGAGGCGCTCGTAGCGCAGGCCGCGGGCCGCGAGGGCGGCGCGGTCGAAGTCGCGAGCGAGCAGCTCGTCGGCGCGCCCGCGGTCGAACTTGCCGACGGCCTGACCGTTGCCGTCGAGGCGGGCGGTGTCGTCGAGGAGCGACCTGATCTCCGGGTGGGAGTTCCACTGGCGCGCCTTCTCCCGGAGGATGAGGTACGTCCTCATGCTGCCGCGGGCGAACTCCCTGACGCCGTCGTAGTCTTCGGTGCGGTAGGCGTGCGAGTCGAAGTGGCGCGGGCCGTCGAAGCCCACGTCTTCGAGGAACTTGACCAGCCAGAAGGCGGCCTTCGGGTTGGCCGAGCCGAAGCGCAAGTCCTGATCGTAGCGGCCGGGAACCTGATCGTTGAGGTCGATGTGGAAGAGCTTGCCGGCCTCCCACGCCTGCGCGACCGCGTGCGTCATGTTCAGCCCGGCCATGTGCTCGTGGGCCACCTCCGGGTTGACGCCGACCAGCTCGGGGTGCGCGAGCGTCGTGATGAAGTGGAGGTAGGCGCCCGTCGTCGGCATGTAGATGTCGGCGCGCGGCTCGTTCGGCTTGGCTTCGAGCGCGAAGCGGTAGCCGTAAGCCTGCGAGAGCGAATACTCGCACAGGTAGTCGAGCGCCTCGCGCAGCCGCTTGACGGCCTCGTCGGGGCGGCGGCAGCCGTCGGTCTCGGCCCCCTCGCGCCCGCCCCAGAGCACGAAAATCCGCGCGCCCAGCTCCGCGCCCAAGTCCATCGCGCGCATCGTCTTCTGCACGGCGTAGGCGCGCACCGAGGGGTCGTTGGCGGTGAAGGCGCCGTCGCGGAAGACGGAGTCGTAGAAGAGGTTGACGGTCGCCATCGGGACGACGACGCCCGTCTCCTCGCAGACGCGCCGGAACTCGCGCACGATGCGGTCGCGCTCCTGCGCGTCGGCGTCAATCGGCACGAGGTCGTTGTCGTGGAAGTTGACGCCCCACGCGCCGACCTCGGCGAGCATCCGCACGGCGTCGGTCGGCTTGAGCGTCGGCCGCACGGCGTCGCCGAAAGGGTCGCGCCCGCGGTTGCCCACCGTCCAGAGGCCGAAGCTGAACTTGTGCTCCGGCCGCGGCGTGTAAGTGTCACTCGGCATGGTTGAAGGCCCCCCGTGTCCTCCGCGTCGTACGGCTCTGAGTCTGCGCTGACGGAGCGTCGAGATTAAGGCCGGAGGGGGAGACAGTCAAGACAGGCCGGCCCGCGCGCCGCGCCGTCTTCCCCAAACCGCGAAGGCCGTGTTACTACTTTAAGGCTCTTTCGACCCCGACCGCGCGCCCGACCTTTTCCGCAAACCCTTTATGAACTTCCTCGGCATCGATGTCGGCACCGGCGGCTCGCGCGCGGTGCTGATTAACCCCGAGGGGCGCGTCGTCGCCTCGGCGACCGTCGAGCACGCGCCCTTCGCCTCGCCGCGGGCGGGCTGGGCCGAGCAGGAGGCCGCGGACTGGTGGCGGGCCTCGTCGGCGGCCGCGCGCGCCGCGCTCTCGCAGGACGGGGCGCGCGGCACGGAGGTCGGGGCCGTCGGCCTCACGGGGCAGATGCACGGGGCCGTGCTCCTCGACGAAGGCGGGCGGCCGCTGCGCCCCTCGATCATCTGGTGCGACCAGCGCACCGACGCCCAGTGCCGCGCGCTGACCGAGCGCGTCGGCGCGTCGCGCCTCATCGAGCTGACCTGCAACCCCGCCCTCACGGGCTTCACGCTGCCGAAGATGCTCTGGGTGCGGGAGGCGGAGCCGGAGGTGTGGGCGCGCGCGCGTGCGGTGCTTCTGCCGAAGGATTACGTGCGCCTGCGGCTGACGGGCGAGCGGGCGACGGACGTGGCCGACGCCTCGGGCACGCTCCTCTTCGACGTGGCCGCGCGCACGTGGTCGCGCGAGATGATGGAGGCGGCCGGCATCGACGAACGGATGCTGCCGCGCGCCTTCGAGTCGCACGAGGTGACGGGCCGCGTCTCGCGCGGGGGCGCGGAGGCGACGGGGTTGCGTGAGGGCACGCCCGTGGTCGCGGGCGCGGGCGATCAGGCGGCCGGCGCGGTCGGCATGGGCATCGTCCGCCCCGGCTCGGTCAGCGCGACGGTCGGCACCTCGGGCGTCGTCTTCGCCGCCACCGACCGGCCCGCGCTCGACCCGCGCGGCCGCGTCCACACCTTCTGCCACGCCGTGCCCGGCCGCTGGCACGTGATGGGCGTGACGCAGGGCGCGGGCCTCTCGCTGCGCCGGTTCCGCGACCAGTTCGGCGCGGGGCGCGAGGACGGGCGCGACCCTTACGAGAGACTGATCGAGGAGGCCGCGGGCGCGCCGGCCGGGGCCGACGGGTTGCTGTGGGCGCCCTACCTGATGGGCGAGCGCACGCCGCACCTCGACCCGCACGCGCGCGCCGCGCTCGTCGGCCTCACGGCCGCGCACACGCGCGCCCACGTCGTCCGCGCGCTGCTCGAAGGCGTCGCGTTTTCTCTGCGCGACACGTTCGAGATTTTCAAGGAGATGGGCGTGCCGGCCGAGGCGGTGCGCGTGGGCGGCGGCGGGGCGCGCTCGGCGCTGTGGCGGCGGATACAGGCGGGCGCCTACGGGCGCGCGGTCGAGACGGTCGAGACCGAGGAGGGCGCGGCCTACGGCGCGGCGCTGCTGGCGGGCGTCGGGGCCGGGGCGTGGGCGGGCGTGGACGAGGCGTGCCGCGCCGTCGTCCGCGCGGCCGCGCGCGTCGAGCCGGGCGAGGGCGAGGCGGAGTTCTACGCGCGGCGCTACGAAGCGTTCCGCCGCCTCTACCCCGCCCTGAAAATGATCGAAGCCGGCGGCGCGGACGCGAGGCCCGCGGGCTGACTACCGCGGGCCGAGCAGGTAGACGGCCGTGTCGGGGTGGTAAAGCTTCCAGTCGAACCAGTAATCGTTGAGGACGGCGACCTTCGTCAGCCGGTTGCCGGCGAGCGGGCCGGCGACGGCCGCGCCCGCGAAATCCCACTCGCTGCCGGTCGCCGAGTCCACGAGCCGCAGCGGCGTCGCCGCGGGCTTACCGAAGAACTCCAGCGCCCGCCCGCCCACGCGCCGGTCGAAGGCGCGCACCGACCTCCCGTCCTCCGCGACGACCACGACGAGCGGCACGCCGCCGACCTCGTCCACCAGCGGACTCTGCTTCACCAACGCGTCGAACGGGTACGCCTTCGCCTTCCCGCCCGCCTCGACGCCGACGACCAAGTCGCGCGGCCCGAGCGGCTCGCCCTCGCCCGCCCGCGTCACCGTGGGGAGCTTCGACACGCGCGCCTCCCAGTCGGCCGGGGCGTAGCGCGCGGCCGCGGCCGCGTCGGGCCGCAGCACGCGCCCCCGCGGCCGCTCGCGCTTCCACAGCCCGAAGGTCAGCTCGTCGTGCAGCACCGAGCGGAGCCTGCGCCCCTTGAGCGGGCCGAGGATGCACTCGCCCGAGACCTGCTGCCACCACGAGCCGGTCTCCTCGTCGCGCATGATGAAGTTCTGGTTGTTGATGCCCGCCAGACGGAAGCGCAGCGGGCGACCCTCGACCGTCGTCTCCCACACCAGACCGGTGTGACAGAGCGTTCAATAAGTGCTCACCACCGGCACGCCGCCCACCACGTCGTCGACGAGGTGGTGGTAGGCCAACTGCCTGACCGGGTAAGCCACCGCCTCGCCGTTGACCTCGACGGCCAGAACCATGTCGTCGTCGGCGACGAAGTCGGCCTCGCCCGCCGTCGCGTAGGAGGCGGCGGCCAGCGGCTTGAAGGCCCACTCGAAGTGGTTCTGGCGCGCGGCCCACGCCGAAGCGAAGACCGGCACGAGCGCGAGGGCGAGGGCCGACCTGCGCCACCAGCGCGCCCCGCGCCACAGCCACGCGACGAGCGCGAGCGCCGCCGCCGCGATGGCGACCGTCGCCCACGGCGACCAGCGCCGCAGCGCGTAGGACAGCTCAAGCCCGCCCTGCGTCTGCGGCTTGAAGGGCTGGATGACCCACGCCGGGATGATGACGACGGCCAGCGCCGCCGCGACGAGCAGGGGCAGCGCGGCCCACCCCAGCAGGCGCGCGCCCCGCCGCGGCCGGACGGCCCGCGGCTCGACGGCAACATTCACCATAAGCCTTCTCTTTCCTCAGACCCCGGCCTCGGGGACTTCCCAGCCGCCCGACTCGGCCGAGCGGAAGACGGCGTCGATGACCGCCATGTTACGCACCGCGTCTTCGAGGGGGAGGGGTTGTTCGACGCCCTCCCGGACGGCGCGCGAGAAGAGGTCGCCCTGAATCGTGTACTGGTCGCAGGCCGGGAACTCAAGCGCCTCGACGCCCTCGGGCCGGTCGGAGTCGTCGGCGACGAGGACGCGCGTGGGCCGGTCGTTCGGCGCGTTGAAAGGCCGCTCGACCTCGACGCGGCCGCGCGTGCCGAAGAGCTGCACGCGCTGGTAAGGGGCGAGCTGCGTCGAGCAGGTGAAGGTCGCGCGCCCGGCTCCGAATTCGAGGACGGCCGAGGTCAAGCGGTCAACGCCCCACTCCGGGTCGCGCTCGACGTGGCCGAAGACCCTGCGGGGCTCCGCGCCGAAGACGAAGCGGGAGATGTTGACCGGGTAACAGCCGATGTCCATGAGCGCGCCGCCGCCCATCTCGCGCCGGTTGCGGATGTTCGAGGGGTCGCGGTTGAAGAAGCTGAAGGCGCAGGACGCCGCGCGCAGCTCGCCGATTCTCCCCGACCTGACGACTTCGAGCGCGCCGAGCCACTGCGGGTGCGTCCGCACCATGAACGCCTCCTGAATCTTCACGCCCGCGCGGTCGCGCGCGCCGAGCAACGCCCGCGCCTCGCCCGCGTCGAGCGAGACGGGCTTCTCGCACAGAACGTGCTTGCCGGCCTCGGCCGCCCTGATCGTCCACGGGACGTGGAGGTGGTTCGGCAGCGGGTTGTAGACCGCTTCGATTTCGGGGTCGGCCAGAAGCTCCTCGTAAGAGCCGTAGGCTTTGGGCACGCCGAGCGCGTCGGCCGCGCGCCGCGCCCGCCCCGAATCCCTTGAGGCGAGGCCGACGACCTCGGCCCACTCGCCCCTTTGCATGGCGGGGATCACCTTCTCGACGGCGATCTTCGCCGCGCCCAGAACGCCCCAGCGCACGCGCCGCGTCACGACTCGCCCCTTGTTTTTTGCGCGGGCTGTTGTAGTATGCCCCGCGTCAACGCCCGAAAGACTTTCACGACCATCTCCCTTACACGACGACGCCCCGGTCGGCCCCGCCGGGCGGGGGCGCCGGCGGCCTCTTCGAGTTCTGATGAGGAAGCTTGAGAAACCGGACGGGAGTTCCGCGCCGAGAGGATACTAAGCTCTCCGTCCGAAGTGAAGGCGGGAGGGGGCCGGCGCGCGCGTCGAATAATTGATGGAGGCATTGATGAGACCTGAGCCCTTGACCCGCCCCCGTTCGCGCCGGAGCTTTCTCGGGCAGTTGACCGGAGGCTTAACGTTGGCCGCCGCCGCGGCCCTGCGCCCCGGACTCCCGCCGGCCGCCGCGGCGCAGCGGACTTACACGAACCCGGTCTACACGGGCTCGATGCCCGACCCGTTCGTGCTCCGCCACCGCGGCGTCTACTACGCCTTCGGCACGACGGGCGGCGAGCGCAAGGCCGACGGCCGCGTCTACACCGTGCTGCGCTCGACGAACCTCGTGGACTGGCGCGAGCTGGGCGGCGCGCTCGTCCCGCCCTCCGCCGACCCGGCCTATCAATACTGGGCGCCCGAAGTCGCCTTCGACCGCGGCACCTTCTACCTCTACTACTCGGTGGGCGGGAAGGAGGAGGAGAAGTTCGAGATTCGCGTCGCCACGAGCCGCAGGCCCGAAGGCCCCTACCGCGACAACGGGTCGAAACTCCTCGACTGCGAGAACAACCGCTTCACCATCGACGCGCACCCGTTCCGCGACACCGACGGCCGCTGGTACATGTTCTACGCGCGCAACTTCCTCGACGCCGAGGGCGGCGCGCACCCCGGCACGGCGCTCGTCGTAGACCGCCTCGTCGGGATGACGAAACTCGCCGGCGAGTGCCGCGTGGTGCTGCGCGCGCGCCACCCGTGGACGCTCTACGAAGCCGACCGCCGGATGGAGGTCTACCAACAGACCTTCGACTGGCACACCATCGAGGGCGCATTCGTCCGCAAGCGCGGCGGGCGTTACTACTGCTTCTACAGCGGCTCGAACTGGCAGACGCCCAACTACGGCGTGGACTACGCCGTGGCCGACAAGGTGACCGGGCCTTACGCGGGTCAGGGCACGGAGGCGCGCGTGCTCAAGGGCGTCCCCGGCAAGGTGCGCGGCCCCGGCCACCACTCGATAGTCTTGGGGCCGGACGGCAAGACCGAGTATTTCGTCTACCACGCGTGGGACGAAGCGATGAAGGTGCGGCAGATGCGCATTGACCGGCTCGTGTGGACGAAGGAAGGCCCGCGCCTCGTCGGCCCGACCTACACGCCGCAGCCGCGGCCCGCGCTCAGCCGGTGAGCGAGTCGAAGGCGTCTCCGGGCAACTCTTCGAGCGTGCGGACGACGAGGTCGGCCCGCAGACTTTCGTGCATGGTGAGGACGCCGATCGAGCGCATGCCGGCGCGGCGCGCGGCCTCGGTGCCGGCGGGTGCGTCCTCGACGACGACGCACCGCGCGGGCGCGACGCCGAGCTTGGCGGCGGCCCTGAGGAAGACCTGCGGGTCGGGCTTGCCGGCGGTCACGTCCTCGGCCGAGACGACCGCGTCGAAGTAGCCTCCGATGCCGAGCGCTTCGGCGATGGCTTCGAGGTTGGCGCGCGGGGCCGAGGAGGCCATCGCCTGAAGCCAGCCCCCGGCCTTCAGCCCCGCCAGCCAGCGCCCGACGCCCGGCAGGAGCTTGATGCCGCGCTCGCGGACGAGCCGGCGGTAAAGCTCCTCTTTGGCGTCGCCGACGCGCGCGACCTCGGAGGCCGGGTAGCCTTCGCCGAAGTAGCCGCGCAAGATTTCGTCGTTGCGCCGCCCGAACATGACGGCGAACTGCTCGCGCGTGAGCGGGAAGCGCTCGGCCGCCAGAGCCTCGCGCCACGAGAGCCAGTGGTACTCGCTCGAATCTATCAGCGTGCCGTCCACGTCCCACAGGACGGCCCGCCTCCCGCGCCCCGCGTCGCCGGTACCCATCTCACCTCCCGCGCATCTCAAAGGCATTAAACCGCGGGGGCGCGGTCGTGAGTCTTACAGCCGCGCCCCGCGGTTCGTGCCGTCCCCTTGAGCTCATCCCGGCCAACGACGCTTTAGTACGTCAGCCCGTAGCCGTAGCGGAAGAGCGGGTTGTAGCGCCGGTCGCCGGCGTTGATGGGGAGTTGCGCGTTCGAGCGGGGCCACGAGAAGGAGAGCTTGCCCGTCGGCCGGTAGTCGCCGAAGAGCACGTCGGCGACGCCCTGCCCCTCGGTGCCCGGCAGCCACGCCGCGACGACGGCCTCGCACTTCGCGAGGATGGGTTCGAGGATGACGGGGCGGCCCGTGACGAGCACGGCCACCACCGGCAGCCCGGCCCGCTTCAGGTTCTCGACGGCCGCCACGTCCTCGGGCGCGAGCGAGAGGTCTTCGCGGTCGCCGACGCCCTCGGCGTACGGCGTCTCGCCGATGACGACGACGGCCACGTCCGCCCCCTCGGCCCCCGTCCCGTCCTTCGAGTGCGTGACGCGCGTCTGCTTCGAGACGGCCGTCCGGACGGCCTGAAGGATGGTCGTGCCGCCCGTCGTCACGTCGCCGCTCTTGCCCTGCCACTCGATCGTCCAGCCGCCGCACTGGTTGCCGATGTCGTCGGCGCTCTTGCCGGCGACGTGGATGTGGCGCGCGGTCTTGCGCAAGGGGAGCGCCCGCCGGCTGTTCTTCAGCAGCACGAGCGAAGCGCGCACGCACTCGCGCGCCACCTGCCGGTGCGCGGCCGAGCCGAAGGTGCTGTGCAGCTTGCGGTCGGCCAGCTGCGAGCGGTTCCTGTCCATCATCCCCATCGCGAACTTGACGCGGAGGATGCGCGTGACGGCGTCGTCGATGCGCGACTGCGGCACGCGCCCCTCTTTCACGAGCGCGACCAGCAGCTCGTGGAACTCGCGGTAGCGGTGCGGCACCATCACCATGTCCATCCCGGCGTTGATCGAGACGGCGATGGCCTCCTTGTAGTCCTTCGTGATCTGGTCGATGGCGTTGTAGTCGGAGATGAGGAAGCCGTCGAAGCGCATCTCGCGCTTGAGGATGTCGGTCAGGAGCTGCTTGTGGCCCGAGACCTTGACGCCGTTCCAACTGCTGTAGGAGGGCATGATCGAGCCGACGCCGGCGCGGATGGTCGCCGGGTAGCCGGGCATGTGGAGGCGGCGCAGCTCGCGCTCGCTCAGCCGGGTGTCGCCCTGATCGAGCATCGGCTTCTTGCCGTCGCCCACGCCGAAGGTTCCCGTGCCCATGGCCGTGCCGCCGTCGCCGACGTAGTGCTTGGCGCAGCCGAGCACGCTCAGCGGGTGTGAGAGGTCGCCCCGTTGCAGGCCGCGCACGGCCGCCTCGCCCAAGCTCGCCGCCAGCTCGGGCGTCTCGGCGAAGCCTTCGTAAGTGCGGCCCCAGCGCTCGTCGCGCGGGACGGTGACGCAGGGGGCGAACGTCCACTGGATGCCGGTGGCGCGCACCTCCTCGGCCGTGACGCGCGCGGCGGCCTCGACGAGGCGCGCGCTGCGCGAGCAGCCGAGCCCGATGTTGTGCGGGAAGACGACGGCCCCGAGGACGTTGTTGTGACCGTGGACGGCGTCCACGCCGTAGAGGATGGGGACGCCGAGCCGCGACTTCATGGCGACCGTCTGGTAGCGGTCGTACATGTCCGTCCACGCTTGCAGGCTGTTGTCGGCGACCGCGCCCTTCTTCGGGTCGGAGTTGCCGCCGGAGAGGAGCGAGCCGACGGCGTAAGTCCGTATGTCGTCGAGCTCCTTGAGCGCGTCCTGCTCGGGCTGCGTCATCTGCCCGACCTTCTCTTCGAGCGTCATCCGCGCCAGCACCTCGCGCACCTGCGGGTCGTAGGAGGCGAACGGGCGCGGGGCGCGGCCCTGCGCGGCCTCCGCGTCCGCGCCGAGCGCGCCGGCGAGCGTGGGCGCGACGAGGCCCGCCGCGCCGGCCGCGGCCGACGCGCGGATGAACTTCCGGCGGCTGATCTTCGTGGTCATGTCTGCTGTTGGCTCCTTCGGTGTGGGTTACGGTCTGCGGCGGCCC
>DATMVI010000723.1:0-2643 GCA_035563275.1 Pyrinomonadaceae bacterium | reverse complement strand
GCGCCCTGCCCGCCGCCGGGGGCGCCCGCGCCGCCCATCATCGCGGCCGCGCCGGCCGGCACCTGCTTGAGCACCGAGTCGGGGCGGACGACGACCGTCAACGTCTGGTCGCCCTGCGCCTGCCTGATGGTGAACTGGTTGTTGGCGGCGTCCACGGCCGTCACCGTGCCGAGCGCGGTGCGGAAGCTGCCCGAAACGACCTCCTCGGCCGTGAAGCTCGCGCCGTCGGCGCTGCGCTCGCCCTTCGCGCGGAGTTGGTCGCCGACCTTCAGCTCCTCGAACTTCGACGGCTTGGCGTCGGCGAACTTCACCGAGTCGGGCGCGTAGCGGCGGAACCTGACCGCCGGCTGCGAGGCCGCGACCGTGAGGGGCTTCGGCCCCTCGGGCGTGCGCGTCTGGATGGTGATCTCTTTGGTCGCGGGGTCGAGGGCCGAGACGACGCCGACGACGCCGCGCCGCTGCCACTCGGCGCGGTCGGCCGCCTGCTTGCGTTCGAGGTCGGCCTTCGTGTTGACGATGACGGCGCGCGCCATGACCGTCTTGCGGTCGTCCGAGACCGCGCCGCGCGCGAAGACGCGGTCGCCCGCGCCCACCTCCGCGAGGGCCGTGTCGGCGGCCTTCGCCAGCGTCGTCTCGCCCGGCGGCAGCCGCTTGAAGACCGTGTTGGCGGCGACGGCCACGGTGACGACCGAGCCGGCGTCGGTGCGGACGGACATCTGCTTGGCCGCCGCGTCCACGGCGACGACCTCGCCGATGACGCCGCCAGCGGTGATGCCGGGGTCGGCCGCCTGCCCGCGGGCCGAGGCGGCGGCCCCAGCCAGCGAGAGGGCCAGAGCCAGCGTTGCCCAGATTTTTCTCATCGATGAGTCCTCTACGTCCCTAGCTTGGGTTGAGCGCGTGCGCGCGCGGTCTACAGGTGAGAGCGGCGGCCCGACCGGGCGACGCTCATCTTAACGCCCCGGCCGCGGCCTTTGTTCCGCCGAAACCTCCGGCGCCCCGTCGATTTAAGACGCGGCGGCGGGCGGGAAGGTTAACGAGACGGACGCAGGCCCGGCCGCCGGGGAGGGGGCCGGGTTTAGGGGCTAAAGACCGGAGGCCGGAGACTTGCCTTTAACAAGTCTCCGGCCTCCGGTCTCGGCCGACGCCCTCCCCGGCGGTCGGGCCTCTGTCTGTCGGTTACTTCCGCGGGGCCTTGAGGGCGGCGTCGAGGGCGGCCTTGAGGCCCTCGTAGGTGCGTTCGGTGACGCGGCGCCCGTTGAGGAAGAAGGAGGGCGTGCCGCTGACGCCGATCTTCTGGCCGTCGAGCATGTCGCGGCGCACCGCCTCGGCGAACTTGCCCGAGTCGAGCGCCGCGTCGAAGCGGGCGCGGTCGAGGCCGAGGGACGTGGCGTACTGCTTAAGGTTGGCGACGCCGAGCGACGACTGGTTGCGGAAGAGGAGCGCGACGTACTCCCAGTACTTGCCCTGCTCGCGCGCGGCCTCGGCGGCCTCGGCCGCCTTCTGCGCGTTCGCGTGCTGCGAGAGCGGGAAGTCGCGGACGACGAAGCGGACGCGGTCGCCGTACTCGGCCATCAGGCGCTCGACGACGGGGTGCGTCTGCGCGCAGCTCGGGCACTCGAAGTCGGTGAACTCGACGAGGGTGACGGCCGCGTTCGGGTTGCCTTTGGTCGGCTGGTCGTCGGTGGCGATGTCGAAGACGGGCGGCTCGGGGGCGTTGAGGAAGATTTGCACGCCCGCGCTCTGCCGCAGCCGCTCGGCCAGCGCCGTGTTCAGCTTCTCGCGCTCCTGCTGCTGGAGGTACTCGATGATCTGGTACTTGATCTTCGCGAACTCGCCGTTGATGCGCTCCTTGTTCTCGTTGTAGAAGGCTTGGGCCTGCGTCTCGTTGACGACGGGAACCTTCGCGCCGACCTCGGCGTCGAGCAGGGCGCGCGCGGTGACGCCGCGCTTCTGCGCCTCCTGTTCGAGCAGCAGGTCGTTGACCTTCATCTCAAGGTCGCGGCGGCGCAGGTTGTAGACCTGCTCCTGCACGGCGAAGACGAGCGGGCGCAGGGAGTCTTCGATGTCGCCGGAGGTGATGTTCTTCCCGTTGACGGTGGCGAGGACGCGCGCGCGGTCGGCGGCCGTGGCCGGCGGGGCGGCCTCGGCGGCGAGCACCTTGACGTTGTTGGCCGCGCGCAACTGCTCGGAGAACTGCTGGGCGCGGGCCTGCTGGCGGTCGCCGCGAAGGTGGTTCACCACGGCCTCCTTGACCTCGGCGAACTCGACGCGGCGTCCGGCCTGCGCCTCGACCTGCGCGCGGTTCTGCTCGAAGTAAGCCTGCGCGTCGGCCTCGCTCGGGTTGACGGCCTTCGCGACGACCTCGTCTTCGAGCAGCTTGGTGGTGCTCACCCCGCGCTTCTTGGCCTCGGCTTCGAGCAGGATGCTGTTGATCTGGAGGTTCAGCTCGTTCTTGCGGGCGGCGACGACCTCGTCCTGAAGCCGCTTGACCTGCTGCTGCGTCTGCGGGGTGAAGTCGGCGGGCGTGAACTTGACGCCGCCGGCCTGCGCGACGACGGGCGGCAGCGGCGCGTCGCAGCCGCACGGGTGGTTGACGGTCTGGGCGGCGGCGGGGGCGGCCGCCTGCGCGGGCGTCGGGGTCGG
>DATMVI010000722.1:0-8534 GCA_035563275.1 Pyrinomonadaceae bacterium | reverse complement strand
TGGCGGGGGCCGCGGCCGGGGCGCTCCTGACGGTCGGGCCGCTCCCGACGCTGGCCGGGCTGGCGACGGCCGCGGCCATCCGCCTCTACCGCCGGCGGTCGGCCGTCACCGACTTCTTCGGCAACATCTCCTACTCGCTCTACCTGACCCACTGGCCGGTCGGCCACGTCGCGCTGAGCGTGCTGAGCGCGAAGGTGGTCGGCGACGCGACGGACGCGCGCAAGCTGCTCGTCCTGTCGCTCTCGCTCGGCCTCAGCTTCGCCGCCGCCTACGCCCTCTTCCTGCTCGTCGAGCGCCCGGCCCAGCGCTGGAGTTCGCGCATCAGGTACGGCCGCGCGGGGCGCGACGCGCGCGCCGCCGAGACGAGCGGCCTCGCCCCGGCCGCGCCCGCCGAGACGTGAAGGCCGCGAATCGTGAACCGGCAAAGGCCGCGCGCCGTGGGCCTTGAATCGTGAACCGTGAAGAGACGCCGAGCGCCGCCGTCGCCTGAGCCACTCAGGCGACGGCGGCGCTCGGTTTTAACGACTCGCGGTTTACGGCTCGCGGCGCGCGGCCTTCGCTTTTCACCTCACCAGCTGGCGCGCTTCGAGCTCGGTGGTGGCTTGGGCAACGCGGTCGGTGGCCTCCTGCTCGCGCACCCACGAGAGGAGTTCGGGGATGCCGTCTTCGAGCGTGACGCGCGGCTCGTAGCCGAGCAGGCGGCGGGCGCGCGTGATGTCGGCGATGCAGTGGCGGATGTCGCCCTCGCGGTACTTGCCGACGTACTCGGGCTCGACCTCGCGCCCCAAGCCCTCGGCGAGCAGCCGCGAGACCTCGCCGACGCTCGTCGCCCGGCCCGTCCCGACGTTGACGGCCGTGTAGTCGGCCGCGTCCTTCTCCAGCGCGAGCAGGTTGGCCTGCACGATGTCGCTGACGTGGACGAAGTCGCGCGCCTGCCCCCCGTCCTCGAAGATGACGGGCCGCTGGTTGTTCAGGAGGCGCGAGGAGAAGATGGCGCAGACGCCCGTGTAGGGGTTCGAGAGCGCCTGCCGCGTGCCGTAGACGTTGAAGTACCTGAGCGCCACGGCCGGGATGTTGTAGGCGCGGCCGACGACGAGGCAGAGCTGCTCCTGATCCTGCTTCGTGATGGCGTAGACCGAGGTCGGGAAGAGCGGCTTCTCCTCGTTGGTCGGGATGGGCCGCAGCTCCGAGCCGCACTGCGCGCACTCGGTCTCCCAGCGCCGCGCCCGGAGCTGTTCGGTCGGCCGCAGTTGCGGGTAGACCGCGCCGTGCGCCGGGCAGGCGTAGGCCCCCTCGCCGTAGATGGACATGGACGAGGCGACGACGAGCTTGCGGATGCGGTCGCGGCGCGCGACGACCTGTTCGAGCAGGGCGGACGTGCCGAAGGTGTTGGCGCGCACGTACCGCTGCATCTCGTACATGGACTGCCCGACGCCGACCTCGGCCGCCTCGTGGTAGACCGCCTCGACGCCTTCGAGCGCGCGCGCGAGCAGGCCCTCGTCGCACACGTCGCCTTGCAGAAACTCGGCCTCCGGGTTGAGGTGCGCCGGGCGCCCGCCGCCGGCGTGCACCTGCGGGACGAGCGCGTCGAGCACGCGCACGCGGTGGCCGCGCGCGACGAGCGCGTCAACGAGGTGCGAGCCGATGAAGCCCGCCCCGCCTGTCACCAGAATGTTCACTTCGGTTCGTTCCTCCTGACAAAAGCAAGTAGACAGTAGTCAGTAGTCAGTAGTCAGTAGAAAAACAATCGCTATCGAGTCGTTCGCGTGTCAGCGTCAGCGGTCGCGGCGCGGAGCGCCTACCGGCTACTGACTACTGTCTACTGTCTACTGCCTTCAATTATCTCCGCGAAGCGTTCGCGGCGCGAGGGGTGGATGAAGGCGTAGTTGTCTTCGCCCACCTCGGCGGGGGTCACGGGCCGGAGCCGGCCGCGGCCGCCGTCGTTCGCGTAGTGGTAGAGTTCGTAGCCCTTCGAGAAGAAGAAGTCGGTCAGCTCCGCGAGCCGCACGCCGAAGCCTTCGAGGTACCACGGGTTGATCTCGCAGATGACCGAGGGGAGGTGGCCGGCGATGGTGCGCTCGGCCCCGCGGAAGGCGAACAGCTCCGCGCCCTCCACGTCGCACTTGACGAGCGTCAGGTTCTGGAGCCGCGGCAAAAATTCGTCGAGCGCGACGACCTCGGCCGTCACGTCGCGCGTCGAGGCCCAGCGCACCTGCTGCTCCTTGCCCGCGCGGTCGTCGTCGCGCCCGCCGATGTAGGCCAGCCCGGCCGCGATGGCCCCGGAGGCCTGAACGGGCACGGTGAACGTGATGCGCCCGGCCCGGTCGCTGCAACCCTTCGGCACGACCTCGACGTTCGAGAGCCTGAGCAGCTTCGCGACGAGCGCGAGCGTGCGGTGCGTGAACGGGACGGGCTCGAAGGCGTAGACGCGGCCGGCCGGGCCCGCGCGGCGCGAGAGGTGGTAGCAGTAGAGCCCGTAGTTGGCCCCGATGTCGAGGGCCGTCTCGCCGGGCAGCAGCGCGTAGCGGATGAGGTCTAATTCGGGCTCCGACCACTTGCCGGAGCGGATGTCCCAAGCCTTCGAGGCGGCCTGCATGTACCGGTAGGTGTGCTCGTTCGTCACCGGGTACAGGAGCCGTTTGACCAGACGCCTTGCTGCGGAGTTTGCGCCCATCTGCTTTAGGCCGCCGGGGCGGCGGCGGGCCGCGGGGCCGCCTGCGCCGCCAGCGACGCCTCGACCTCGCCCCGCGTGAAGTTGGCGCGCTCGACGCCGTAGTGCGTCGGCGACAGGCGCGACTCGACGGGGCGGCCCCGGCGCAGGTCTTCGAGCAGACGGCCGACGAGCGGCGCGCTCTCGGCCGCGCCGCCGCGCGCGAACTGCTCCTCGATGACGGGCGCGAGCCGCTCGTTGCCGGTCGCCTGCACGACGTGGAAGAGGCTGTAGAGGTGATCCTCGTTCGGCCCCAGCTCGAACTCGGTGCGCTCGCGGATGCCGCGGAAGCCCTCGGGCGTCGGGTAGAAGTCGAAGTACTCGACCACCTTCAGGTCGAGCCGGCGCGCGAGGCCGGCGCGCACGGCGAGTTGGCGCAGCCTCGCGCTGTTCTTCTGCAGGGCCGGCAGGCGCTTGACGTGATCCTTCCACGTCACGGGGAAGCGGTTGCTCCAGAGCGCGTAGGTGACGCTCGTCTCGGGCGGGTAGAACGGGAGGTGCGCGACGTAGCTGTCGACGAAGGCGACGTGGTGGCGCGGGTGCGGCGCGCGCTCGATGAGCCGCATCTCGTAGAGTTCCGCCGCCTCGTCGACGGGCTCGGGCTTGGTGAAAGTCCAGTGCTCGTAGCCGGGGCCGAAGGCGGTCACGGTCGAGAGCAGCATGTTGCCGTGGTGGTGGATGGACTTGGTCGAGATGTCGGTCTCGCGCCCCGGCAGGGGTATCCAGCAGTTGGCGACGAGGCCGTAGTAGGCGTTCAGCTCGACGTTGAGGCCGAGGACGGGGTAGTGGCGCGCGGCCAGCGCGCCCGGCGCGCGGAGGTGGCGTTCGAGGACTTCGGAGAGGAAGCCGGCGTCGCCCGACATCTCTTCGAGGACGGGGCGGCTCAGGCGGTTGGCCTCGTGCTTGTCGCGCGCGCCCTTGAAAACGGCGTCGAGCGCCGTCACGTATTTCTTGATTCTTCCCATGTCTCTGGCGTGAAGCGGGCGAGCATTCATACCACACGGGGCGCGGGGCGTTCAACGACGCGGCCCGGCGACCCGTCGCGGCGCGCGCCGACGACCGACTCGATGATGCGGAAGACGCGCGGGGCCTGCACGCGCGCCGAGTAGTGCTCCTCGACCGTGGCCCGGCCCGCGCGCCCGAGCCGCTCGCGCAGCTCGCGCGAGCGCAGCAGGCGCGTGAGGCGTTCGACCCACTCGTCCTCGGTCGCGGCGAGCATCCCGTTCTCGCCGTCGCGGATGATCTCGGAGTTGACGCCGACGGGCGAGCAGACGGTGGGCGTGCCGAGCGCCATGTACTGCAGGGCCTTGAGACCGCACTTGCCGCGGCTCCACTTGTCGTCGGGCAGCGGCATGATGCCGACATCGATGACGCGCAGGTCGGCCACCTCGGTCTCGGGCCGCCACGGCATCGCCTCCACGTCCATGCCGTCGATCTTGAAGCCGGGCGCGCCGATGACCCGCAGGCGGAAGCGCTCGCGCCGGGCGAGCTTTTGCAGCGCCGAGCGCAGGGTGTCGAGGTGCTGCGCCGTCGAGTAGCTGCCCGACCAGCCGACCACCGGCGGGTCGTTCTCCGCCTTCGGCTCGACCTCGTACTTCTCGGTGTCGATGGTGGTCGGGACGATGGTGACGTTCGGGTTGACGGCGCGCGCGTAGTCGGCGAGGTAGGAGTTGCCGGCCATGACGTGCGCGGCCATGCGGCAGATCGAGCGCGTCTTGCCGGGGAACTTCAGGTAGCTCAGGTAGCCGTTCGAGGGGCTGACGTAGGGGACGAAGACGGCGTCGTCGAAGTCGAAGATGAAGGGGACGCCGGAGCGCGCCACGAAGCGCTCGAAGAGCGGCGGCCCGAGCAGCGCCGCCTCGCGCAGGATGTAGACGGCGTCGTAGCGGCGCGCGTCGCGCACCTCGCCGAAGCGGCGCGCGAGCGCCTGCGCCACGAGGCGGAGTTTCTCGGCCGTCCGCCCCGGCTTGTAGAGCACGGCGTTCAGCCCCCTCGACTCGAAGGGCTTGAACGTGACCTCGACGCCGCGCTCGCGCAGCAGCGGTGCCCACTGCTCCATGCGGAAGCGCTGGCTCGGGTTGGTGTCGCAGATGCTCGGGACGATGGCAAGCAGGCGCATGGCTTTCGTGCTCTTAAAACCCCCTTGGTCCGTAATTCTGCCGTGCCGGGCGGAGGCGGGATTATACACGCCGGCCCCGCGCCGGGGCCAACGCGGCGGCGCGCGCGCCGAGCACGCGGCGGTAGAGGCGGCGGTAGCTCTCGCCACCGACCGTCTCGAGGTCGAAGCGGCGGGCGGCCGCGTCGCGGCAGCGCTCCTCGAGGCCGCCCTCGCGCCGCAGCTCCTCGACGGCCGAGAGCGCGCGGCCGTAAGACTCGCGGCCCAGCTCGCGCACGATGACGCCGACGCGCTCCGACTCGACGACCGCGTCCACGTCGCCGATGCCGGCGTTGCAGACGACGGGGAGGCCGGCGGCGAGGTACTCGGCCAGCTTCGTGGGCGACGAGGAGAGCTTCGAGTAGCAGGGCTTGATGAAGGAGACGGCGAGGTCGGCGGCCTTCAGGTAGCGCGGCACTTCCGGGGGCGCGACCTTGCGGACGAGGAAGTCGGAATCTTTCACGCCGCGCGCGCGCAGGGGGCCGGCGATCATCTCGGGCGGGCTCTGCGTCAGGACGAGCGAGAAGGTCTTCGCGTCCTCGGCGTGCGCCGCGGCGAGCAGCTCGGCCGTCTCCTCCGTCAGATACCAGCCGCCGAGCGCGCCGACGTAGACGACGACGCGCCGGCCCTCGACGCCCAGCTCGCGCCGCACCTCCTCCCTCGAGACCCCGGCCGCCGCGCGGAAGCGGCTCATGTCCACGCAGCACGGGATGACCTCGACGGGGCGCGCGCCCGGGGCGGCGTGTCCGGGGAAGAGGATGTCGCGCGCCTTCTCGGTGAGCACGACGAAGCCGTCGGCCGCGTCGAGCAGGCGGCGCTCGACGCGCTTGGCGACGCGGTAGAGGCGGCCGCCCTCCGGCCACACGCCCGCGTCCACGTACTCCTCGGGCAGAAAGCCGCGGATGTCGAAGATGAAGGGGCGGCCCGTCAGACGCTTGACGGCCGCGGCCACCGCCGCCGCCACATGGCTGCGCCCGTGAACCACGTCGATGTCGTGCTCGCGCACGAGCCGCGAGGCGGCGAGCGCCCCGGCCGCGATGTCGTAGACGGTCGCCGGCAAGCTCGGACTTTTGTGATACGCCAGCGCGCGCCACTCGACGCCCTGCGCCGCCAGCCGCTCGCGCTCGGCGCGCATCGCCTCCTCACCCCACTTCCGTTTCAGTTGCGGCTCGAAGGTCAGCAGGAAGACGCGGATGCCGCCCGCGGCCAACTGCCGCAGGTAGGGCAAGACCTGCGTCTGCACGAGCGGCTCGCGCAGACCGAAGTAACAGATGTAGAGCGTGCTGGGCATTACAAGTAGTAGACAGTAGTCAGTAGTCAGTAGTCAGTAGTCAGTAGTCAGTAGAAAACCTCAGCAATGAATCTTTCGCGTGTCGGCGTCAGCGTCAGCAGCGCGGGGCGCTAATGGCTACTGACTACTGTCTACTGTCTACTCCCTCCGGCACCCCCACGCGGTCGTGGACGAACCACTGGAAGGTTCCCCAGAACATCGCCACGTCGATGACGAAGTTGATCCACGCGACCGCCGCGACGTGCGGGAGGTTAAGAGTCTTCAGCGCGCGGCGGCCCGCCGGCAGCCCCGCGTGCCACTTCCAGACGCGGCGCGCGCCGCGCGCGAGGAGCAGCGCGGGCGGCAGCAACAGCAGCGGCCGGTAGAGCACGAGGCCCGCAGCCGCAGCCGCGAGCAGCGCGAGGTAGAAGCGGGCCACGCCGTACTGCCACTCGCGCGCCAGCCCGGCCCGCACGTTGTTGCGCGCGTAGGCCGAGAACTTGCGGAAGGTGCGGCCGAGCGTCGGGTGCAGCTCCCACTCGACGACGGCCTCGGGCGCGTAGGCGGCGCGGACGCCCGCCTGCTCCAACTGGCGGAAGAAGAGCAGGTCTTCGGCCGAGCGCAAGTCCTCGCGGAAGCGCCCGGCCCGCTCCCACGCCGAGCGGTGGAGCAGGCACGACGCGGTCGAGCGCGGCCGCTCGCCCGGCGGCGGCACGTAGGCGACGGCCGCGGCGCGCGTGAAGGCGGTGTCGGCGACGGCCTCGAAGCCGCCGTAGACGACGCGCGCCTCGGGGTCGCGGCGCGCGCCTTCGAGCAGGCGTTCGAGCCAGTCGGGCCGCGGCCGCGTCCCGGCGTCCACGCAGGCGGCCCACTCGCGCGAGGCGCGCGCGATGGCCGCGTTGCGGTTGCGGCCGGGCAGGCCCCGCTCCGTCTCCACCAACACGACGCGGAAAGGCGCGCGCGCGGCGTACTCGCGCACCAGCTCGCGCGTGCGGTCGGACGAGCCGCCGTCGGCGACGACCACCTCCGACGGTCGCGCCGTCTGCCCGGCCAGCGCGTCGAGCAGCCGCACGATAGACCCCTCCTCGTTCAGCGCCGGGACGACCACCGCGACCCCCGCCTCCCGCACTTCTTCTGCTCTGTCCATCCCGGTTCGATCCGCGCGGTTCAGCCGTCCCGCAGCGCGCGCTTGAGGTCGGCGGCGTGGAGGCGGAGCGTCATCTCCACCTCGCGGCTCTCCAGCCCGCGCAGGCGGCGGGCCGTCCTCTGCACGGAGAGCAGGAAGCAGCTCGTCAGGAGGTTCGTGATCCGGCGTCGGCGCGGCAGGCAGTGGCGCTGGAAGTCGAGGAAGGCGACGGCCTGCACGCGCCGCTTCTCCAGCTCGTCCCAGCGCTTCAGCGAGCTGGCCGCGCCGTGGTGCATGACGACCGCCTCCGGCTCGAAGACCAACTCCCACCCGGCGCGCACCATCCGCAGACACCACTCGTTGTCCTCGCCGTACATGTGGAAACGCTCGTCGAACCCGCCCACCTCGTCCACGACCTCGCGGCGGACGAGGACGGCCGCGCCGCTCAGCATCTCGACGGCGCGGCGCCGGCTGTAGTCCCAGTGGTCTGCCAGCAGCAGCTCGCCGCGCACGCGCCGCGGCAGCAGGCGGTGGAGCCTCAGCCCCGTCAAAAGCATCTCCCACGCGGCCGGCGGGTTGCGCCACACGCTCACCTGAAGCGAGCCGTCGGCGTTCAGGAGCTTCGGCCCCGCGGCCCCGACGCGCGGCCCCGAGCGCACGGTCGCGATGAGGCGGTCGACCGCGCCCGGCGTCACCTCGGTGTCCGGGTTGAGCAGGAACAGGAGCGGCGCGCGCGTCAACCCGAACGCCTGATTGTTGGCCCGCCCGAAGCCGCGGTTGTCCTCGTTCTCGACCACGCGCAGCCGGCCCGCCGCGGCCAGCGCCCGCGCGCCCTCGCCCTCGCGCATCCGCGCCACGCTGTCGTCGGCCGAGGCGTTGTCGACGACGATGACCTCGAAATCGACCGACGGCGGGCGGGCCGCGACGGACTCGACGCAGCGGCCCAGCAGCGGGCCGCCGTTCCAGTTCACGACGACGATGGACAGCTCGAAAGACACGGTAGTCAGTAGTCAGTAGCCAGTAGCCGGTAGTTAAGACAGTCCCTATTGAAGCTTGAGTGTGTCGGCCGGTCGTCGCGGCGCGGAAGCGCCTACCGGCTACTGCTTTACCCCCACCAGTAAATCCTTCAGCGCGCTGCGCGCGCCGTTCGAGTACTGATGATAGCGCAGCGCCAACAGTTCTTTCAGCACGGGCGGCACGCGCGCGAGCTTGCCCGCGGGCAGGCCCGCCCGCGCGCGCAGGTGGCGCAGGCGCGCGTCGAGCCGCCGCATCG
>DATMVI010000721.1:0-4110 GCA_035563275.1 Pyrinomonadaceae bacterium | reverse complement strand
GACCAGCTTCGCCTCGACGAGCGTGTTCCGCGTCCGCGCGTTGAGCGCCGCGGCGTCGGCGAGCGCGCGGCGGGCCGCCTCTTCGGCCTCGCGGAAGCGGCCGAGGGCCAGCGCCATCCGGGCCTCGGCGACGCCGAGCCGCGGCAGGAGTTCCTTGCTCACGGCCTGCGGCCCGGTGACGAGCGCGCGCAACTCGGCGAAGTCGGCGCGCGCCTCGTCGAAGCGGCCCGTCTGCCAGAGCAGGTTGGCGCGGTTGATGAGGCCGTAGGCGACCTGCCGGCGGTCGCCGAGCGTGCGCGAGACGGCGAGGCTCTCGCGGTAGTGTTCGAGCGCGCGCGGGGCGCGCCCCCAGAGCAGGAGGACGTTGCCGCACTCGTTGTGGAGCGCGCCGATGTTCTGGAGGTCGGAGGGCGGCGCGGCGCGCAGCGACTCCTCGAAGATGCGGAGCGCGCCTTCGAGGTCGCCGCGCCGCGAGACGAGGCGGCCGAGGAGCATGCGCGCGCTGGCGGCCTCCTTGCGGAAGCCGCCCCGCTCGTAGAATTCGAGCGCGCGGCGGAGGAGCGGCTCGGCCTCGTCGTGGCGGTTCTGCTGCTCGCGCAGGCTCCCCATCTGGAACAGGGCCAGCGCCTCATAGCGGCGCATCTGGTTCCCCGACGTGAAGCCGAGCGCCTCGGCGTAGTGCTTCTCGGCCTCGGCGTGGTCGGCGCGGGAGATGTAGAGGTTACCGAGCGTGATCATGCCGAGCGCGGTGAGGTCGCGCATGCCGTCGGCGCGCGCCGCGGCGAGCGCCTCGCGCGCGCGCGCCAGCCCCGCGTCGCCGACCTCAAGGTAGGAGAGCTGGTAGTGGATTCTGGTCTGCTGGTGGCGGCTGTTGACGGCGCGGGCCAGCTCCAGCGCCCGCTCCAACTGCTGCCGCCCCTCGGCGATCTTGCGCAGCTCGACGAAGAGGCGGCCGCGCTGGAAGTGCGCCTCGGCCCGCCCCTCGTCGTTGCGCCCGTCGGCGAAAAGCTTCTCGGCCTGATCGAAGGCCGTGGTCGCGCCCGACAAATTCTTCTGCCGCGCGTGGAGCGTGCCGAGGCCGAGGTAGGCGGTGGCGTAGCCGGGCGCGAGCGTCGTGGCCGCGGTGTAGCTGGCGACGGCCTTGTCGGGCTCGTTGTTGCGGTCGTAGGCGCGGCCGAGGTCGACGTGGACGTGCGGCTGCTTCGGGTCGAGCGCCCTGAGGGCTTCGTAGGCGCGCACGGCCTCGGGGTATTTGCGCTGGGCGGTCGCGGTGACGGCGTCGAGGTAGAGCCGGTCGTGCTCGGGCAGCGCGCTGCGGTCGGGCACGAGCCTCGTGATGGTGAGCAGCTCGTCGGTCGCCGAGTGCTGGTTGTCCAGCTCCATCAGCGCCTCGGCGAGGCGGGCGTGGGCGAGCGCGTAATCGTCGTCGGCGGCGACGACCTCTCTGAGGATGCCGCTCGCCTTGTGGTAGGCGCCCTCGCGCAGCGCCTCGACGCCGCTTTCGTAGAGGGCGCGCACCTCCCCCGTCGGCTCGTGGAGCGACGGCCGGCCGAAGTAGATGAAGCCCGCGATGCCGAGGGCGACGAGGGCGAGCGCGCCGATGAAGGCGAGCGGCGAGATGCGCGGCCGCCGCAGGTTCTCGGCCAGCGTGATGAGCATGCTCGAACGCGTGAGGTGCGCGTCGGTCGTCAGCCGCCGCGTCCGCGCCGTGTCCTCGCCGGAGAGCCGGGCGCGGACGCGCGCGAGGTCGGCGACCATCTCGTCGGCCGTCTGGTAACGCTCCTCGGGCCGCTTGGCGAGCGCCTTGAGCGCGACGCGGTCGAGTTCGGGCGGGACGCGCGGGTTGAACTGCGAGGGGGGCGCGGGCGTGACGTGCAAGACCTGCGCGCCGATCTCGATGACGTTCGAGCCGGAGAAGGCGGGCCGCCCGGCGACGCACTCGTAGAGCAGCGCGCCGAGGGCGAAGATGTCGCTGCGGCCGTCGACGGGCGCGCCGCGCGCCTGCTCGGGCGAAAGGTAAAGCGGCGTGCCGATGACCACGTCGCTGCGCGTGTGCGAGGCGGCGAGCGAGCCGCCGTTGCCGTTGCCTTCGCCGTTGTCGAGCTGCTTGGCGAGGCCGAAGTCCAAGACCTTCGTCTCGCCGCGGTCGGTGATGATGACGTTCGACGGTTTCACGTCGCGGTGGACGATGCCGCGGCGGTGCGCCTCGGCGAGCGCCTCGGCCACCTGCGAGGTGACCTCGACGGCGCGCGCCACGGTCAGCCCCGCCCCCGTCAGGATGTCGCCGAGCGTCTGCCCCGTGACCAGCTCCATGACGATGAAGGGCGAGCCCTCCGGCGTCTCGCCGTAGTCGAAGACGGCGGCGATGTTCTTGTGGTTGAGGGCGGAGACGGCGCGCGCCTCGCGCAGGAAGCGCGAGCGGTAGTGGCGCTCGTCGCGGCCGGCGTGCGGAATCTTGACGGCCACGCGGCGGCCCAGTCGCGTGTCCTCGGCGACGTAGACGACACCCATCCCGCCCTCGCCGATTTGGCCGAGAATGCGGTAGTGGGAGATGGTCGTGCCGATCATCAGAGCGAGTCGCCGGGGCCGGGGCGCGAAAGGAAAAGGCGGTTGAGTAAGAGCGAAGGTCTGCGGCGGTTGAGACCTTGCCGGCTACGAGCGCGAGTATTCTGCCTCTAAAGGCGTGGCTTTTCAAGAAGGTTGAGGAGGCGGAGTCCCTTCAGTGGCACTCGCCGCCGCAGCAGGTCTCGCCGCGCAAAGCCCCGACGCCCTCTTTGACGATGAGCGGCGTCATCAGGAGCGCGGCCGCCGGGTCGGCCCACCACCAGCCGAAGAGCGCATTCAGGGCGAGGCCGCCGAGCAGGATGGCCGAGAGGTAGGCGCAGAGGTCGGTCTGCCGCGAGTCGGCTTCGAGCGCGCGGCTCCCGAGGCGCGCGGCCACGCGCCGCTTGGCCCGCGCCAGAAGCGGCATCACCACGAGCGAGAGCGCGGCGACGGCGATGCCGACGGCGCTCGCCTCCGGCTCCTCGCGGCGCGCGAGCGCGGCGGCCGCCTCGTAAAAGACGTAGGCCGCGAGCGCGAGGAAGCAGACCCCGACGAGCCTGAGCGCCCGCCGCTCGACCTGTTCGCGCCGCGCGGCGTCGCGCGCCTCGGCCCGCAGGCGCCACCACAGCACCGCGCCCGAAGAGACCTCCACCAGCGAGTCGATCCCGAAGCCCACGAGCGCCACGCTCCCGGCCGCCAAGCCCGCCCCGACGCTCACCACCGCCTCGGCCACGTTCCAGCCGACGGTCGCGTATTCGAGCCACACGCCGCGCCGCACGTCGCGCGCGCGCGCGTCGCCCGAAGCCTCGACGGTGATGAGATTGCCTCCGGTCATGGGGGTAGTTTACACGCCGCCGCGGCCCGCGCGCCAAAGGGCGGGGGCCTGACTCGGCGGTTGCGTCAAGCGTCCGCTTCGCGCGGGGCGGCACGAGAATTTGCTTGCGCGGCGGCGCGGGTTGGCGGCATACTTCGGGCCGTCAGGTTCCTGCTCTCGCGCGGCCGACGGTGGCCGCGCCTGCCCGTGACTGTGAGGCGGCGGTGTTCGGCTGAAGGAGAGTGAGGTTTGGTCTTAGGGTCAGAAGCCGCTCTCGTTTGGTAGAGCACCGGGCCGAGGTCGCCGCCCTTGTCGCCGCCGCCGCGCAAGACCTCCCGCACGCGCGGATGCGCTCACGCCAAGTCCTTCTCGCCCGCGCTTCATCTACAGCTAAGGATAGGAAAAGTATGAGCACGAGACTGTACGTGGGAAACCTGAGCTTCCGCACGACGAGTGACGAGCTGCGCGACCTGTTCTCGCAGTTCGGCGAGGTCGAGTCGGCCTCGGTGGTCGAGGACCGCGACACGGGCCGCTCGCGCGGCTTCGGCTTCGTCGAGATGGCGACCTCCGAGGGCGCGGCCGCGGCCATCGCCGAGTGCAACGGCAAGGAGTTTAACGGCCGCGCGCTGACCGTCAACGTGGCGAAGCCCAGCGAAGACCGCGGTGGTAACCGCGGCGGCTACGACCGCAACTCCCGCTACTGACGGCCGCCGGCGACACCCCGGCGACTCTTTTACGGAAAAGCCTCCGGC
>DATMVI010000720.1:0-7305 GCA_035563275.1 Pyrinomonadaceae bacterium | reverse complement strand
AACCCGACGTGTAGATGACGTAGGCCGCTGACTCCGGCGCGACTCTCACGCTCAGGCTCCCGGTGCCGTAAGGTGAGGCGGCTGCGTTATCGTCGTCTAAGCATTCGCCCCCCGCGTCTAAGCACAGGACTGACACCTCGCCCTCCGGCAGTTGGCCGCGGAGCGACGAGAGCGTCAGGACGACTGAGGGGCGGGCCTCCGCGAGCAACTGTGAGAGACGGGCCTGCGGCAGGCTCGTGCTCAGCGGGAGGTAGGCGGCCCCCGCCTTGAGTGTAGCCAGAACCGCAATGACCATCTCAGGGCTGCGCCCCAAGTAGATGCCGACGAGTTTTTCCGTCCCGACCCCGGCGGCGCGCAGGTGGCGGGCGAGGCGGCGGGCGGGGCCGCGTCCTTCGCCGGCCGCGAGTTCCTCGCCACGACCGACGTGCGCTTGCGCAGCGGCCCCTCGCGCGACTACCCTGACATCGGCCTGGCCGAGAAGAATTCGCGCGTGACGGTGCTGGAGACGCGCGGCCGCTGGTACAGGGTGCGCGTCGTCGAGCACGGCCGCATCAAGGAGTCGCCCGAGTCGTCGGACGAGGGCTGGCTCAACAGCACTTATTTAAAAGAGAGGTGAGTCGCACCACCCGCACGCTCGTACACTCGTTTCGGAGAGGGACAACGGCAGTGAGCATTCTGGATTCGATCAGGCGGTGGATTGACGGCGAAGTGTCGGACGACCCGCTCGCCGACGTTGACGATCAGGCGCGGCCGCGGCGCGTCTGGGAGGATTTTCTGGTCAGGGTCGCGCGCGAGGTCGAGGCCGTCATGCTGCGCGAGATGTTCACGCCGCCCGGCGGCCCCACCTACATCCCGCCCGAGTACGTCGTCTACCTCTCGAACGAGGACGACAAGGACTGGCAGGGCGAGAAGCGGCGCGGCCTCGAACAGGGTCTCTACTACGTGCTCTCGGAGCGCGCCCGCGAACTCTCCGGCCAGACGCAGCTCGCCACGAAGTCGTTCGCCGTAGAGCTGCGCGTGGACGGCACGCTCAGCCGCGGCGAGTTCCGCGTCCAGCCCGTCTGGGAGTCGCACGAGCAGAGCGGCCACACGATGGTCACGCCGAAGCCCTCGCTCGGGGACACGCAGCCTCTGGGCGGGGCCGCCCCCGCCGCCGAGGAGGACGACTCGCCCGAGGCCGAGGTGACGAAGGTCGCCATCCGCCCCGTCGAACTCTACAGCGTGGAAGTATGGAAGGGCGGCGTGCGCCAGTCCGTGACGCCGGTGCTCAAGCCCGACGTGACCATCGGCCGCGGCTCGAAGTCGGTGGCCGTAGACCTCCCGATCAAGGGCGACCCCGAGGTCAGCCGCCTCCACGCGACGCTGGAGCGCGACGATCAGGGCCGCTTCTGGTTCACGCCGAAGGGGCGCAACCCGACCTTCGTCGCGGGCCGCGAAATCCCCCGCGAGGAGCGCGTGCAGGTGCAGCCCGACGAGAAGATCGAGATCGCCAGCTTCACCCTCCGCATCCAGCCGAAGTGAAGCCGGCGGGACTCCCCGCGCCGGCTTACGGCCGGGCGTAGCGGGTCGCCGGTCTCACACAGAGTCACGGCGCAAGCGCGGAGAGGGCACGGAGACGAATGTCGTCTCCGTGCCCTCTCCGCGCTTGCGCCGTGGGCCTTGTGCCGAGTCGGGCGTCCGTCTCACCCGGCGGTCACTTCCGGGCGCCCTTGCTCAGCCTCTCGCTGCTCTTCCTGATCTGCTCGCTCAGCTCGATGATGCCGTCGAGGTCTTGCCGCGCCTTCGCCGACATCTGCACGTCGGCCGTCCTCGTCCGCTCGAAGATGGGGTTGTTGACGAAGTCGAGGATCAACTTGTCCAGCGTCGTCAGCGACGACTTCAGCCGCTCGGCCTCCGCCCCGGCCTCCGGCTTCGGCTCCCCCGCCTGCTTCTCCGGCTCGGGCAGCACCATGTTCTCCCTGAGCCGCGCGGCCCGCTTCCTGATCTCGGAGGCCGACTTCGCCACGTGCCTCAGGTCGAGCGCGCCGCCCCCCGAGACGGCGCGGGCCAACTCGTTGTTGACGACCTGAAGCTGCCTGTAGTCTTCCCTGATCTGCGCCCACGCGAGGTTCAGGTCTCTGCGCTGCTGAGGCTGCTTGCGCTGCTCAAGCAGCCGCAGTTCCCAACTGGCGAGGCGCTGCGCCTCTTCGCCGGCCCGGCGTTCCCGCTCCTTGCGCGTGGCCTCGATGACCCTCGCGTCCTGCGCGACGGCCTGAGGCGCGAGCGCCGAGGCGAACGCGGCGACGGCCGCCGCCCGCAGCATGAATCCGGTTAAAGCCCTCATGCGCCACCTCTCTTTCCGACACCCCCACGCGGTCAGATTGTCTCGGTTTGCGGCCCCCTTGTGAGTCTCCGGGCGGGCGTCATCCTATCACGCGGGCCGGGGCGCGGGACACAAATTTTCGGGGGGAATGAGCCGGCGCGGCCTCGCGTCCGCGGGCGCGCGGGCCGGGGATTTTTAAGACCGCGCGGCGGCGGCCGGCGCGCCGCCTTCCAGCTCGGCGATGAGGTTTTCGAGCAGCGGGAGCGAACTCTCCTCGACGTAGCCTTTGCCGAGGAGGCGGATGATGGCGCGCGGCCGCGTCTCGCCGCGGGCCTCTTTGAGGAGCGCGCGGCAGAGGGCGACGACCACCTCGGGGGCGAACTGCTTGCCCGAGTTGCGGCGGAAGTCTTCGACCACCTCGTGGAAGGTGCGGCGGCGGCGGTAGGGGCGGTCGGTCGTCATCGCGTCGAACGAGTCGGCCAGCGAGACGATCTTCGCGCCCAGAGGAATCTCGTCGCCCTTGAGGCCCTCGGGGTAGCCGCGCCCGTCCGGCCGCTCGTGGTGGTAGCGGGCCATCAGGGGGATGTCGGCGAAGGGGTGGTTGATGGGCTTCAGGATTTCGTAGCCGGCGGCCGGGTGGCGGTTCAGCTCCGAGGACTGCTTGGCGTCGATGCGGTAGGGCGCGTTGATGATGTCGCGGTCGACGACGAGCTTGCCGATGTCGTGGAGGTAGCCGGCCACCGCGATGCCCTCGACCTCCTCGTCGGCCCAGCCCAGCTCGCGCGCGATGATCTCGCTGTACTTGCCGACCCGCTCCGAGTGGCCCTGCGTGTACTTGTCCTTGCAGTCTATGGCGGCGGCGAAGGCGCGCACGGTGTCGCGGTAGATGTCGCGCAGGTCTTCGTAGAGGCGGCGGTTCTCCTCGGCGCGCTCCTCGACCTCGCGCAGCAGGCGGTGGTTGTGCAGCCCCACGCCGATGTGGCGGCCGAGCGCGCGCACCACGTTGAGGTCTTCGTCCGTGAAGGGCTCCTCGCTCGCCTTGCCGCCGAGCAGGATCACGCCGACCACCTCGCCGCGCACGGCGAGCGGCGTCACCACCTCCATCCGCAAAGACTGAAGGTGCTGGCGGACGAGCCGCTCGACGCGCGCCGCGTCGGGCGAAGCCTTCGCGCCCGCGCGGCGGCCGCCCGACGCGTGCCCGTTGCCGTTGCCGCCGCCGAGGGCGAGCAGGACTTGGCCGGGCGACTTGTCGGGCAGCCCGCGCGCGGCGACGAGCCGGAGCGAGGACGAGGGCCGGTCGAACTCGGCCACGGCCCCGCGGCGCACGCCCAAAGCCCCGAGCACGACGTGCAGCGCCGAGCGCACCATCTCCTCGAAGTCGTGCGTCTCCGCGATCTCCTCGCCGAGGTCGGCGAGGGCCGCGAAGGCGTGCAGCACCTTACGCAACGGTTCGGGCATCGGAATCGTGAATCGTGAATCGTGAACTCGTGAAGGTAAGTCGCCGGTTCTAAGCCATCAGTCTTCGTCTTCACCGACGACCGGCAACCTCTCTTCACGGTTTACGGCTCACGGCTTCTCAGTGTCCTTGCGGCGGGGCGGCGGCGAACTCCCCGAGGGTGGCGAGGGCGGCCTCGTCGGTCTCGGCCAGAAAGACGTGGCGCGTCAGGCCGAGCAGGTCGAAGAGCTTGACGGTGTGGCGGCTGAGGTGGGAGAAGACGACGCGCGTGCCGCGCTCCTCGGCCGCTTCGATGACGCCGAGCAGGATCGAGACGCCGATGGAGTTGACCAACTCCGTCCCGCGGAAGTTGATGACGAGGCCGCGGCAGCCCGACTCCAGCCGCAGCAGACACTCGCGCTCAATCCTCTGCCCGCTCAGTTTGTTGACGTAGTCGCCCGCGTAGACGACAGCGACTTCGACGCCGCCGGGGGAGACGGGCGGCGCGGCTGGTTCCGGCATCCTGCAAAGCCCCTTCCTACTTCCGCAGGTATTTGGTCATGCGCAGGCGCGTCCCGTCGTCGACGCGCTCGAACTCCACATCATCCATCAGCGTGCGGATCACCTTCAGCCCCCAGCCCCGGCGGCCGCGCAGACCCTCACCCGACTCGTGCCCGTTGTGGTTTTCGACGAAAGAAGCGCCGTTGTCGGAGACGTAGCCCGGGGCCGACAACCCCCGGCTCGAAACGGTGATGACTAATTTATCATCCTCGACGCGAAAGCGGTTATAAATTTTTCGCTCGGTGCTCAGGCTGTGCTCCGTGGCGTTGATGCACGCCTCGACGAGCGCCGTCTTGATCTGGTTGATGGCCTCCGGCTCGAACTCCATCCGCCGCGCGATCTGCTCGACGGTGTGCGCGGCGATAAGCTCGGTGTCCTCGCCCATCGGGATCTCCATCGCGAACTCGTTGGCCGCCTCGGGCGCGACGCCCGCGCCGAGCCGCGCGGCGAGCAGCTCCAACTGGCGGCGGCTCGACCCGAAGGCCCCGCGCTCGTGCAGCAGCTCGGACGCGTCGGCCGAGAAGCCCTCCGGCGCGACGAGCCAGAGCCGCACGCGCTCGAAGCCGCAGGCCGCGGCGACCTGCGCCAGCCGGTCGAGCCAGACCTCCGTGAGCGCGCGGCCGGCTTCGAGCTTCGACTCGACCTCGGCCGCGACCCAGACGACCTCGCCGGAGTCGGCGTAGGCGGCCGTGTCGAAGCCGTGCGCGACGGCGCACCGCTCCTCGTCGCAGACCTGCGCCACCGGCGGGTGGAACCACGCGCAGCTCGCCGAGTGGACGATCTGCGGCAGGCGCACGAGGTCGGTCTCGGCTTCGAGGCCGGCGGCCACCTCGTCGGCCGGCACGCCGCGGTAGAGCCGCGCGTAGCGGTCGTAGTGCAGGAGGCTCGCCGGCACGCGCTGGAAGTCGAAGCGGCGCAGGAGGTCGCCGAGCCTCAGCGCGGACTCGCGCCGGTAGTGGCGGGCCATCGTGCGGGGCGCGCGCTTGAGGGCCTCGACGAGCGTGTCGGCCACGACCAGCGCGCGCGGCTCGACCGAAACCTGAAGGCGGTAGCTGGCGCGCAGGAAGTCGCTCCAGACGGGGCCGGGCGTGTCCTCGACGTAGGTCGCCTGAAAGCTCGCCAGCTCGTGCGCGTGCAGCGCGCGCATCAGGCGCTCAAGCTCAAGGGCGTCGAGCCCGAGCCGCTTCAGCCAGACCTCGACGGGCGACTTGCCGCCGACGTTCGTCGCCGACTCGTGGAGCACGCGGAGCAGGCCGCGCCTGAGCGCGGGCGACGGCGCGGCCTCTTCGAGCACGGCGCTGAAGCGGCGGTGGATGGCCCCGCCCATCAGCTCGTCCACGTAGAGCTTCTGGAAGTCGCGGAAGCTTTCGAGCGAGGAGCGCGCGGCGCTCGCCGCCCCGACCAGCGCGCTGATGAAGGCCGGGCTGCCCCCGAGCTGCTGGACGGCGAGGTCGCGCGTCTCGTCGTTGAGCGCGACGCCGCGCTCGCGCGCGAGGTGTTCGAGCAGAGCGCGCGCGTCGGCGTCCCGGAGGGCCGAGAGGTGGATGGTGCGCGTCGAGTCGGGGCCGGCGAGCGCGGCCGCGCCGTTGAGCAGGTCGAGGAGCCTGCGCCGCAGCCCCGCGAGCGCGAAGGGGACGCCGGCCTGCGCGGCGGCCTGCGCGAGTTCGGGGCCGAGCTCGACCTCGCCCCCGAGGTGCTCGGCGGCGTGAACGTCGTCGAGCAGGACGAGGGTGCGCGCGCCGCGCGCGGCGGCCAGACGCGGCGCGCCGAAGCAGACGCGCACGAGCGAGCGCTCGTCCCCCTCCCCTTGCGCGCGCTCGAAGGACTCGACGAGCCCCTCGACCCACTCGTAGTCGGACGGCGAGGCGAGGTCGAGCAGGGCGCGCAGGGGCGGCGCGGCCGGGACGAGCGCGGGGTCGTGGCGGCGGTGCGCGATGGCCTGCGCGAGGAAGGTGTGGAGGAAGCGGCGCGCCGCGGCCGAGGCGGTGCGGTCTTTGCGCGTGAAGTCGAAGTAGACGGGCGAGGCCCCGCCGCGCTGGGCGAAGAGTTCGTCGTAAGTCTGGCGGAGGAGTTCGGAGGCGCCGGCGTGCGGGGCCGCGAGCAGCAGGACGCTGCGCGGCGGCGCGGCCGGGGCCGCCAGCGCGACGAGTTCGCGCAGCGCCTCCCCGCGCCCGACGAAGTGCTCGCGCGCGACCCGTCCCAGAATCCGTCCGGCCTTGTTGCTCTTCGGGGGCATGAAAGGCAGTAGTCAGTATTAAGTGTCAGCAGAAAGACGGTCGCTCGCGATTCGTCGGGGCGTCGGCGTCGGCGGCCGCGGGGCGCTACCGACTACTGACCACCGTCCGCCGACCGGGCGTTCTTCGGCTCGAAAATCTCGACGCAGTTCTTGCCGCGGCTCTTGGCGGCGTAGAGCGCCTGATCGGCGGCGTTGATGACGCTGGCAGGCGTGTCGTGATCCGGGCCGAAGGCCGAGACGCCGAGGCTGACCGTGACCGCGCCGTGCGGCTGCGACTTGCCGTGCGGGAAGTGCGTGCGCTCGACCCGGCGGCGGATGCGCTCGCCGATGACGCGCGCCTCGGCCAGCCCCGTCTGCGGCAGGAGGATGCTGAACTCCTCGCCGCCGTAGCGCGCCGCCACGTCCGCCGAACGCAGCGCCGTCTTCAGACACTGGGCCGTCATCTCCAGCGCGAGGTCGCCGGCCTGATGGCCGTGGCGGTCGTTGTAGTTCTTGAAGTCGTCGATGTCCACCATCATAAAGCTCATCGCGAAGCGGTGGCGCTTCGAGCGCTCCAGCTCTTCGGAGAGGCGCTCTTCGAGGTAGCGGCGGTTGACGAGGCCGGTCAGGGGGTCTGTGATCGAGAGCAGTTGGAACTGCGTGGCCTTGCGGTGCCACTCGGCGCGGTCGATGGCTAGGGCCATCTGCGGCGCGATCATCTCGAGGAGGTTCAGGTCGACCTCGTCGTAGGAGCCGCCGCCCGCCTTGTCCGTCACGTTCAAGACCCCGACC
>DATMVI010000719.1:0-2768 GCA_035563275.1 Pyrinomonadaceae bacterium | reverse complement strand
GTAGCGCTCGACGCATTCGCGCGCGGCGAAGAGCGCGTGGCCGGCCGCCGCGTCGCCGAGGAGTCCGGCCTGCCGCATCGCGTCTTCGGCGTCGCGCAGCGCGTTGACCGTCTCGCGCTGCGCGCGCTCGATTTTCCGTTCGGCGTGCGCGCCGGATTCTTCGGCGGCCGCGGTGCGCGACTCGCCGCGCCCGAGCAGAAACCCGAACGCCGCCAGCGGCCAGACCAGACCCGCGCCCGCGGCCCGCGCGAGCGCAAGCGCGAGGCCCCGCCCGCGTTCTTGTTTGCGCGCGAAGAAGGCGACGCCGAAGGGCGCTGCCGTCGCGAGGTAGATGATGGCGAGTTCGCTCAGACGCATCACGACCGGCAGAGGGGCAACGCTCATGCCAGTTCACTTTGACGAGGGGGCGCGTCAGAGAGACATCCGTTCGGGCATTGAGAAGCGTAGTTTTGGCTGGATGTCGGAGGAGGGGAGGGGAGAGTCAACCCGGCCGCGTCGCCGGAGGGTTTGGCAAAGAGCGCCGCGCGCGCGTCGCGCTTGGCATTCTGCGAAACGCGCGCGCCCTGTACGCATTGAAGCCACGGCCGTGCCGGATTGTCCGACGCCGTTGCGCCGCGCCGGCGAAAACGCTCGCCGCGCGCCGCGGAAAGCGCAGGCAACGGCAACCCCACCGCCGCGCATCTTTAATGACGCTCCCACAGAATCTTTCCGCAAAACCTCGCCCGCGTGCGGCCCGGCGCTGCCAGTTGTCAAAGATTTGTTGCGGCGGTCTGTCGAAGGCCGGGTTAAGACGCCCGCGGACGGCTGTGGCCTTCGATTTGCTCAAGAACATGACGCCCACAGCCGGTAGGCGGTAATCGAACGAAGGGAACTTTCCACACGCCTCGTTCGTCTAATGAGGAGCAAGAGGTCATACAGATAACGGACTAAAGTCATGAAGAAGAAAACCCCGATCAAGATCATCAAGCGCGAGGAGAGGAACCGCCAGCCTCAGCCGGCGGCCATCGAAGAGACCGCGCCGAAGAAGACCACGCAGGAGGCCGCGCGCGACATGGTCGCGACGGTCACGCAGTGGGTCAACGAGTTCCAGCAGAAGCGCCGCATCGAGACGACGCAGGCCATCAAGACGCTGCTCTCCGACTCGACCCCGCAGGCGAGCAAGGCTTAAGCGCGACTTCAAAATCGAAGGGCGGAAGTCGAAGGCCGAAAGTGAATCATCACTTTCGGCCTTCGACTTCCGCCCTTCGCCTTTCGTGTTGACACGGGGGGCCGGGCGCGCATAGCATCCGCAGCCAGAAAACTCACCGCGGAGAAGCCGATGAAGAAGAACGTCAGCAAGCAGTCGCCCCGGCGCGAGGCGCGCTCCGTGTTCTCCACGACCCGCAAGCCGGCCGCGCCGCCGGGCCACCCCCTCACGCGCGCCAAGCCCGAGGAGCGCGCCCACCCGGCCGAGCGCAAGGTCAAACACAAGCGCCGCCCCGAAGGCGACGGCGCGGAGTGAGGGGAAGCAGATGGACGAAATCGCGCGGGCCTTCGTCGCCGAGGCACGCCGGCACCTCCTCGCCGACTACCTCCCGAAGATCGAGCGCTGCCTCGAGCGCCTGAACGACGAGCAGGCTTGGTGGCGCGCGGGCGAGCAGTCGAACAGCGTCGGCAACCTCCTCCTGCATCTGGAAGGGAACGCGCGCCAGTGGCTGGTCTCCGGCGTCGGCGGCGCGCCCGACCGCCGCGCGCGCGACCGCGAGTTCGAAGAGCGCGCGCACGTCCCCGTCGCCACGCTCCTCGCCGACCTGCGCGCCACGCTCGCCGAGGCCGACGCCGCGCTCGCCCGCCTCGGCCCGGAGGCGTTGCTTGAGCGCCGGCACATACAGGGCCACGACGTGACGGTGCTCGCCGCCGTCTTCCACGTCGTCGAACACTTCTCGATGCACACCGGCCAGATCATCCTCCTCACCAAACTGCTCACCGGCCGAGACCTCGCCTTCTACGACTTCTCCGGCGGCAAGCCCCGGCCCCGGTGGCAAAAAGCAGTAGACGGTAGACAGTAGACAGTAGTCAGTAGCGCTCCGCGCCGGGGCGCTGATGGGCCGCCGCCGAAGGTCTTCCTACTGACTACTGACTACTTTTTTCCCTTTGCATTCCGGCCGGTTCGTGCTTATATATCTGCCCGTAGTGACATTCCTTGATTGCCGGCGCAGCCGCACCCGCGGGTCTTCTGTTCGGCCGTGCCTAGCGCCGCCGTCGTCATGCAAATTCTGAGGAGGCGAGTCTAATGACGTATGTCGTTTGCGAACCGTGTGTGAACTGCCGCTACACAGACTGCGTGGTCGTCTGCCCCGTCGAGGCGTTTCATCTCGACGACAACGCCGTCTGGATCAACCCCGAGACCTGCATCGACTGCGACGCCTGCGTGCCCGAGTGCCCGGTCGAGGCCATCTTCGCCGAGGACAAAGTTCCCGAACAGTGGACCGAATACACCGCCATCAACGCGGAGAAATCTCTGAGCGGGCTGCCGATCATCAGCGAGAAACTGGAACCGCTCTGCTGAACGTGGCCGCGCCCGCGCGGCCGCGACCGCGGCGCGCGGGCCGACCCTTGAGCGCGCGCAACCCCCCTCGCGCAAGGGCGAACGTGGGGCTTGCGCGCGCGCGTGTCTTCGGGGAGCTGAAGCCGATGGCGAGACGGAGGCGGCGTTGGTTCGGGGCGCTGGCGGGGCTGGCCGGTCTGACGGCCGGGGCGCTCGGCGCGGCCGCGCTGCTGCGGAGAAG
>DATMVI010000718.1:0-5233 GCA_035563275.1 Pyrinomonadaceae bacterium | reverse complement strand
GCTCGACGAGGCGCGTCGGCGCGCGCCGCTCGACGCGGCGACCGTCGTCGTCCCCGTCCCGCTCCACCCCGAGCGCGAGCGCGGTCGCGGCTTCAATCAGGCGGCGCTGCTCGCGCGCGCGCTCGCGCGGCGGGCGGGGCTGCCGCTCGACGAGTGGAGCCTCACGCGCGTCGCGCACACCGAAAGACACCGCGCCGGGATGGACAGGCGCGCGCGGCGCGAAACAGTCGAGGGCGCGTTCCGCGTCGTCCGGCCCCGCCTCGTCGCGGGCCGAAGCGTGCTGCTCGTGGACGACGTTTTCACGACGGGCGCGACGGCCTCGGCCTGCGCCGCCGCCCTCAAAGCGGCGGGCGCGGCCGAGGTCTTCGTCCTCACCGTCGCGCGGGCGCGTTGACTTGGTCGGGGCCGCGCGCCTCTGTATGATATTTGGCATGAGAACCCTTTACCCGCCCATCGAACCGTACGATCAGGGGATGCTGCCGGTCTCGGCCGTCCACACGCTCTATTACGAACAGGCCGGCAACCCCGACGGGCAGCCGGTCGTCTTCCTTCACGGCGGCCCCGGCGGCGGGCTCATCCCCGAGTACCGGCAGTTCTTCGACCCCGCGGCCTACCGCATCATCCTCTTCGACCAGCGCGGCGCGGGCCGCAGCACGCCGCACGCGAGCATCGAAGAGAACACGACGTGGCACCTCGTCGACGACATCGAGAAGCTGAGGGCGCACCTCGGCGTCGGGAGTTGGCACGTCTTCGGCGGCTCGTGGGGCAGCACGCTGGCGCTGGCCTACGCCGAGACGCACCCCGGCGTTGTGCGCTCGCTCACCCTGCGCGGCATCTTCCTGTGCCGGCCGCAGGAGATACGCTGGTTCTATCAGGAGGGGGCGAGTTGGATTTTCCCCGACGTGTGGGAGCGCTACGAGCAGGTCATCCCCGCCGAGGAGCGCCACGACTACGTGAGCGCCTACTACCGCCGGCTGACGAGCGAGGACGAGGCCGTGCGCGTCGAGGCCGCGCGCGCGTGGAGCGTGTGGGAGGGAAGCACGTCGAAGCTCTTCTTCGACTACGAGCTGATCCAGCGCTTCGAAGACCCGGAGTTCGCGCTCGCCTTCGCGCGCATCGAGTGCCACTACTTCATGAACAACGCCTTCTTCCCGACCGACAACTACCTCATCGAGAACGTCGGGAAAATCCGCCACGTCCCGGCCACCATCGTGCAGGGCCGCTACGACGTGGTCTGCCCGGCCCGCAGCGCGTGGGAGCTGCACCGCGCGTGGCCCGAGGCCGAGCTGCGGATCATCCACGACGCCGGCCACTCGGCCACCGAACCCGGCAACATCTCGGCGCTGATCGAGACCACGGACAAATTCAGAGCGGTCTGAAGCCCGGAGCCCGGGGTCGAAAACAAGAACCTGCCTGTGACTCCGGGCCCCGGACTTTATGCACTTGTCACCGCTTCTCCCCGTCGCGTAATATCTTCGGGCAATTATGACTGGACGCGTTTTAGTCCTGAACGCTTCGTACGAGCCGGTGAACGTCTGCACCGAGCGGCGCGCCGTGGTGATGATCTTCAAGGGCATCGCCCGCATGGAGGAGCACAACGGCCACATGCTCCACTCGGCGCGGATCACGATGCACGCGCCCTCGGTCATCCGCCTCGTCGAGTACATCCACATCCCTTACAAGAGCCGGTCTCTGTCGCGCAAGAACATCCTTCTGCGCGACCACTCGACGTGCCAGTATTGCGGCCGGCAGTTCGCGCCCTCCGAGCTCACCCTCGACCACGTCCACCCGCGCTCGCGCGGCGGCGAGTCGTCGTGGGATAATCTGGTCGCCTGCTGCCGGCGGTGCAACCACCAGAAGGGGAGCCGGACGCCGGAGGAGGCCCGGATGCACCTCATCCGGCGGCCCCGCGCCTTCTCGCTCCACGTCAACCGGCAGATCATGCGCTACATCGGGCGGGCCGACGTGACGTGGCGCAAGTACCTTTTCTACGAGTCGGACGCCGAGGCGCACTGACGAGGGGCGCGCCAACATCTGCGGGCCGCGCGCGGCGCGGCGGAAGGGACACCGAAATGTTCGCAGTCATCGCCGGGCTGGGGATGCAAGAGCTGATCATCATTCTCATCATCCTCCTGCTCCTCTTCGGCAGCACGCGCCTGCCGCAGCTCGCTAAGGGCATGGGCAAGAGCATCCGCGAGTTCAAGAAGGGCATCAACGAGGTCGGCGAGGACGACCCGGCGCTGCCCGAAGCGCGCCGCGAGACGCTGGCCGCCGGCGAGGCCGACCGCGCCCGCCAAGACGACCTCGCCGCCGATAAGTATTCGACCAAGCCGCGTTAACCGAAGGCAAAAAGGTTTCGGGTGCCGGGCGCCGGGTGGCGGGGGAGCGACTTGCTCCCCCGCCACCCGGCGCCCGGCACCCGAAACCTTTTTCGGGCTTTCACTCCGCCTTGCGGCCGACGACGATGGTGGCCTTGACGGAAAGGGCGAAGTCGGCCCCCTGCCGCTCGTCGTCGATGATGCGGGCGACCTCGCGCAGAACCTCCTCGCGGGCGTCGGCGTCGGGCAGCGGTTCGAGCCAGCGGCCGAGCAGGAAGTGCTCGACGAGGGGCGCGCCCAGAAACTGCTCGCCCGACTCGTAGTCGAACTCCTCGATACTCGTCCACGACTCGACGCCGTCGAGCGCCTCGCGCGCGGCCAGCTCCTCGACCTCCGAGACCGTCGGCAGCTCGTTGATGAGCGAGCCGATGCCGGCCGCCTGCTCGGCGAAGCCGGTGTTGGCGAGCGCCTCCCAGTAGATCGAGAAGAACTCGCCGAAGCTCGACGCGGTGGCGACGCTGAGCGCCACGGTCGCGCCCGGCGCGGCCACCCTCACCATCTCCGAGAGCACTTCGGGCAGGCGCTCGGGCGCGACCAGCGAGGCGTCGCCGACGACGAGGTCGAACTGCTCGTCCTCGAAGGCGAGCGCTTCGAGCTGCGCGTGGCGGAACTCGGTGGCCTCGTCCTTGAGGGCCGCGCCCTTCGCCCGCGCCAGCTCAAGCCGCTCCGCGCTCTCGTCCACGCACACCAGCGTCACGTCCTTCCCGGCGCGCGCGCGCAGCGCCAGCGCGTGCCCGCCCGTGCCCGACCCGACGTAGAGCGCGCGCCCGCGCTCCGGCAGGCGGACGTGCTCGTCCACCAGTTCCGCGAACCGCTCGCCCCAGTCCGTCGCCACGTACAGGTCGTGGAGGAAGGCCAACTCTTTTTCCGTCTTCGGGGTGTTCATAAAAAAGTAGTCAGTAGACGGTAGGTAGTAGTCAGTAGAAAAACATCCTCTATCGAATCGTCAGCGTACCGGCGCCAGTCGTCGCGGCGCGCGGCGCCCGCCGGCTACTGCTTTTCATCTTCCTCCCAATACTTTCTCCCCCGCAGGCCTTCGGGCAGGGAGGGCATCTCTTCGCGGGCGGCCGGGTCGTCGTGGACGTAGCGGTAGCCGCGGCCGTAGCCGACGCGGCGCATGAGCGGCGTGACGGCGTTGCGGAGGTGGAGCGGCACCGGCTCGCGGGCCGTCTCGGCGGCGTCGGCGGCGGCCGCGTGGTAGGCGCGTTTGATCGCGTTCGACTTGGGCGCGCGCGCGAGGTAGACGGTCGCCTGCGAGAGCGGGTAGAGCGCCTCGGGCAGCCCGATGAGCTGCGTGATCTGCGCGGCGGCCGCGGCCTGCACCATCGCCTGCGGGTCGGCGAGGCCCACGTCTTCGGAGGCGAGGATGCAGAGGCGGCGCGCGATGAAGACGGGGTCGGCCCCGCCCTCGATGAGCCGGGCCAGCCAGTAGAGCGCCGCGTCGGCGTCCGAGTTGCGCAGAGATTTGATGAGCGCCGAGGCGAGGTTGTAGTGCTCCTCGCCGCCCTTGTCGTAGGCGTAGCGCGCGCGCCCCAGCGCCTCGACGACCGCCTCCTCGGTGACGCGCCGCTCGCCGCGCTTGTTCGGCTCGGTGGCGAGGACGGCGGACTCCAGGGCCGTCAGCGCGACGCGCGCGTCGCCGGCCGCCGCGCGGGCGACGCGCGCCAGCAAGTCGTCGGAGAGTTTCGGGCGCAGGCCCGCCAGCCCGCGCTCCTCGTCTTCGAGCGCGCGCCGCAGGATGAGGGTGATGTCATCCTCGCCGAGCGGTTCGAGCGTGAGCGTGCGGCTGCGCGAGAGCAGCGCGCCGATGACCTCGAACGAGGGGTTCTCGGTCGTCGCGCCGACGAGCGTCACCGTCCCGTCCTCGACGGCCGGCAGCAGCGCGTCCTGCTGCGCCTTGTTGAAGCGGTGGATTTCGTCTATGAAGAGGATCGTGCGCCGGCCGCGCCGCTTCTGCTCGCGCGCCTCGGTGATGGCCGCGCGCAAGTCCTTGACGCCGGAGAAGACGGCCGAGAGCGGGACGAAGCGCGCGCCGGAGCGGTGCGCGAGCAGCCGCGCGAGGGTCGTCTTGCCCGTGCCCGGCGCGCCCCACAGGATGAGCGAAGGCAGCGCGCCCTCGCCCTCGATCATGCGGCGCAGCGTCCGCCCTTCGCCGACGATGTGGCGCTGGCCGGCGAACTCTTCGAGCGTGCGCGGCCGCATCCGCTCGGCGAGCGGCGCGTGCTCGTCGGGCGTCACTTCCGGCTCTTCCGGCTCGTCGAAGAGAGTTTCGTTCGCGCGCGTCGGCATGGGATTTCCGGCGTCCGCCGGCCTCAAAAAAAGTCTCCGCCCGGACGCGGCGTCGCGGGCGGCCCGGCCTCTTTGAATGCGGGAGGTCGGCGACGAGCTTAACATAAATTTCGGCCTCGCGGGGCGCCCCCCGAGGTGATATATTTGTGACACACAACCCCGCCCGAGTGTGTAGAATTTGAAACGGAACGAGGCCGGACGGACTTTCGTATAGGGTGGCGTGACGCCGCCGCCCGCATGGTTCGAAGGGCGGCGGCCTCCTGAGAGGTGAAATGATGAAAGACATGAAAGACGTACTCCGCATCGTCGGAATCATCCTGCTCGGACTGTTCGTATTCGTCGTCGTCGTGCCGCTCGTCCTCGGCGCGGTCGGCATCGTCGTCGGCACGGTCATCGCCGTCGCCGTGAGCCTCATCAAACTCGCGGTCGTGCTCGCCGTCGTCTACCTCGTCCTCGTCGGCGTCCGCGCCCTTTTGAAGTAGCGCCGCGCAGCCGGAGCGCGCGGCCGCGGGCACGACCCGAAGCGAAGCGCCGCGCCGGCAAACTCTCCCGAGCCGCAACCCTCA
>DATMVI010000717.1:0-3486 GCA_035563275.1 Pyrinomonadaceae bacterium | reverse complement strand
GGTCATCATGGGCTGCGTCATCCAGGCGGGGCTCGGCCAGAACCCGGCGCGGCAGGCGGCGCTCGGCGGCGGCATCCCGTTCGGCGTCTCGGCCGTGACCATCAACAAGGTCTGCGGGTCGGGCCTGAAGTCGGTGATGATGGCCGCGCAGGGCATCCAGCTCGGCGACGCGGAGGTCGTCATCGCCGGCGGCATGGAGTCGATGTCGAACGCGCCCTACCTGCTGCCGAAGGCGCGCGAGGGCTACCGGATGGGCGACGGCGCGCTCGTCGACTCGATGATTCACGACGGCCTCTGGTGCGCCTTCGAGAATTACCACATGGGCAACACGGGCGAGGTCGTCGCCGAGCGCTACGGCGTGACGCGCGAGGATCAGGACGCCTACGCCTACCACTCGCACCGCAAGGCCGTCGCGGCCATCAAGGCGGGGAAGTTCAAGGACGAAATCCTCGCCGTCGAAATCCCGCAGCGGAAGGGCGACCCCGTCGTCTTCGACACCGACGAGCCGGTGCGCGAGGACACCTCGGTCGAGGCGCTCGCCAAGCTCAAGCCGGCTTTCAGGAAGGAAGGCGGGACGGTGACGGCCGGCAACGCGCCCGGCGTCAACGACGGCGCGTCGGCCCTCGTCGTCACCTCTCTGGAGCGTGCGCGCGCGCTCGGCGTCGAGCCGATGGCCCGCATCGCCGCGCAGGCCACCTCCGGCATCCAGCCCGAACTGGTGATGATGGCCCCGGTCGAGGCCATCCGGAAGGTCTTGCGGAAGGCGGGCTGGACGCTGAACGAAGTCGACCTCGTCGAGCTCAACGAGGCGTTCGCCGTGCAGGCCGTCGCCATCATGCGCGAGCTGGAACTCGACCCCGAGAGGGTGAACGTCAACGGCGGCGCGGTCGCGCTCGGCCACGCCATCGGCCAGTCCGGCTCGCGCCTGCTGACGACGATGCTCTACGAGATGAAGCGGCGGGGCGCGCGGCGCGGCCTCGCGGCCCTCTGCCTCGGCGGCGGCAACGCCGTCGCGATGGCGGTGGAAAGGTAGAAAGCGCGCCGCGTGGAGGGCGGCCGGTTAAAGACGAGCCGCTCATCCCCGGCGCCCGATTGGTGACTTATGACCCCCGCTGACCACAACAAAGTCCTCGGCATCATGCACCTCATCTACGGCGGGTTCTTCACGCTGGTGTCGTTGCTGGTGCTGCTCTTCTTCGGCTTCTTCGCGGGGGTGATGTCGGCCGTCGCCGCCAACGACCCGAACGCGCCGCCAGCCGCCCTCTTCTGGGCGCTGATGGTCTTGGTCTTCCTGCTCTACCTGATGTTGAGCCTGCCGGGCCTCGTCGCCGGCTACGCCATGCTCAAGCGAAAGTCGTGGGCGCGCATCGCCGGCATCGTCGCGGCCGTGGTGGCCGGGATGAGCTTCCCGTTCGGGACGGCGCTCTGCGTCTACACCTTCTGGTTCTGCTTCAGCAAGCAGGGCGAAGCCTTCGAGCGCGAGCGCGGCGCGGACGCCGACCGGTGGCGCGGCTCGCTTAATCAGGGCCAGCCCCTCGGCGGCTACGCGCAGACCTTCGGGCACGAGCGCGAGCCGGCGTACCGCCCGCCCGCGCAGCCGCCCGACTGGAGGGGCGAATAGAGTGGCAGAAATCTTCGGAGTGGTGGGCGCGGGGACGATGGGCAACGGGATCGCGCAGGTGGCGGCGCGGGCCGGGTTCGAGGTCGTGCTGCGCGACGTGTCGGACGAGTTCTTGGCGCGCGGGATGGCGGCCATCGACCGCAGCCTCCAGCGCGACGTGGACAAGGAGCGGCTGAAGGAGGAGGAGAAGCGCGAGGTCGTCGGCCGCATCCGCCCGACGACCGAGCTGAAAGATTTGGCCGCGGCCGCCTTCGTCGTCGAGGCCATCACGGAGAACCTCGCGGCCAAGCAGGAGCTGTTCCGCGCGCTCGACGGGGCCGTGCGGGAGGAGGCCGTGCTCGCCTCGAACACCTCCTCGATCTCGATCACGAAGCTCGGCGCGGCCACCCGGCGGCCCGAGAAGGTCATCGGGATGCACTTCATGAACCCGGTGCCGGTGATGAAGCTCGTCGAGATCATCCGCGGCATCGCCACCTCGGACGAGACGTGGGAGCGCACGCGCGCGCTCACCGAGCGGATGGGCAAGACGCCTCTGGAGTGCAACGACTCGCCCGGCTTCGTCTCGAACCGCGTCCTGATGCCGATGATCAACGAGGCGATCTTCGCCCTGCACGAGAGCGTCGCCACGCGCGAGTCCATCGACGGCATCATGAAGCTCGGCATGAACCACCCGATGGGGCCGCTCACGCTGGCCGACTTCATCGGCCTCGACGTCTGCCTCGCCATCCTCAACGTGCTGCACGCGGAGCTGGGCGACCCGAAGTACCGCCCCTGCCCGCTGCTCAAGAAATACGTGGACGCCGGCTGGCTAGGCCGCAAGTCGGGCCGCGGCTTCTACGAATACTGACGCCGCGGCCCCGCACGGGGCCTTCAGCCCGCGGCGCCCTCCGAAGACGGGGCCGGCGATGTCGAAGCGAATCGGACGAGTCTACTGCCAGCGCTGTTTGGCCGATAACCCGGTCGGGCAGGAGTCCTGCTTCCGCTGCGGGACGCGGCTGATGCTCGTCGTCGAGCCGTCCTCGATGCGCTTCGAGGACGAGGGTCTCGACGGCGGCCTCGAAGAGCACCTCCTTGAGCGCGTCTCGGCGCTGGAGAACCACCTGCTCCGCCTCGCCGAGCGCCTCGCGCAGGTCGTCGAACTCCTCCTCCGCCAGACGCGCTCCGTCCAGCAGGAACACCTCCTTTTAGACACGCTCATCACGGCCCTGAGCGAGGCGCGCGCCATCAGCAAGCAGGGCGTCGAGTCGGCTTGGCGCGACCGTCTGGAGCGCGACACGGCCGACCTCGAAGCGAAGGAGCGGCGCGACGAGCTGGCCGCGCGCGCCGTCGCGCAGTACGAGGGGCCGGAGCGCGCGCGCTTCACGGGGCTCGTCCGCGAGGGCTTCAAGCGCGTCGGGGAGGGGAAGGCGGACGAGGGCGTCCGCGCGCTGGAGCGCGCCGCGGCCCTCGCCCCGTCGAGCGCCGCGCTCAACGCCTACCTCGGCGAGCACTTCTTCCGCGAGGGCAAGCCCGCGCGCGCCCGCGACTACCTCGCGCGGGCTTACAAGGCAGACCCCGAGGACGCGCGCGTCCAACTGCTTCTGGGCCTGACCGTCGGCGACGCGGGCGAGGCGGCGCGGGCCAAAGAGCTTCTGAGCGAGGCGGTGCGGCGCGGCGGGCCTTCGTTCGCGGCCCACTGCGCGCTGGGCCGCCTGTCGGCCGCCGAGTCGGACTGGAAGTCCGCGCTCACGGAGTTCAAGCGGGCGCTGGCGGCGCGGCCCTGCCCCGAGGCCCACTACCTGCTCGGCCTCGTCTACTTCAACCTCGAACGCTTCCGCATGGCGCGCCGCCACCTCGCGCGGGCCGTCGAGATGGACGAGGGTTAC
>DATMVI010000716.1:0-7133 GCA_035563275.1 Pyrinomonadaceae bacterium | reverse complement strand
CGAGCTTTTGCTGAGGGAAGAAGGGGTAGCCCTCGTCTAACTGGTAGGCGAGGGGGAAGAGGGCGACGACGAGGGCCGCGCCGTCGGCGCGCACGGCGTCGCGCAGCCGCGCGTAGTGCGAGGTCAGCCACAGCCATTCGGGCGACGACTCGTCCGTCAGCACTTCGATGCTGATCGGGTCTTCGCCCGTGATGTAGGTCGGCACGCGCTGCCCCTCGCCGAAGTCTCTGGGGCGGGCGAACAGGCGCTTGACGGCCGGCTCCAGCGCGCCGTAAAGCTTCGAGTGGCGCAGGACGGGCGGGCGCGCGTCGGCCGCGCGCGCGGGGTCGCTCATCCGGCGGATTTTGGGGAGGACGTGGCGGCGGTCGTATTCGAGGTTGGGGATGGCCGCGTCGGGAATCTCGACGCCGGGGGCGTCGCCCCAGTGGAGGCGCGGGTTGACCACGTCGTTCATGCAGAAGGCGACGACGACCACGTCGGCCCCGAACTCCCGGCCCCGGGTCAGGTAGTAGTGCAGCTCGTTGTAAGGGCCGTAGCCGGAGACGGCGGCGTTGACGACCTCGGCGGAGGGCCGGCCGCGCTCGCGCAGCAACGCCTCCAGACGATTCGGGAAGGTTCTCCCCGCGGGGACTGACGCGCCGTAGGCGAGCGAGTCGCCGAGGACGAGGACGCGGAACGTGCCCGCCGGCTTGGGAACGGTCACCTCTTCGTCGCGCGTCCCCTGCGGACTGATGTCGGGGTGCTCCGGGTTCAGGCCGTAGAGGAACGGCTCGCCGCTCACGACGTGCAGCGGCACGGGTGGCGCCTGCGGCGGCTCCTCACCCGCCACGAGCGACCGCGCCGCGCCGTAGCCGCGGAGGGCGACCTCAAGCAGCAGCAGCAGCAGCAACACCGCCACGACGGGCACGAGCAGGCGCAGGAGAAGTTTACGCATGGGAAAGAGGTAGACAGTAGTCAGTAGTCAGTAGCAGAAACCTTCTGTTCGGGCCGCAGGGTGAAGGCGTTAACTTCCGCCTCCCAATCTACTGACTACTGGCTACTGGCTACTGTCTACCGCCTTTTGAATTCCAGCTCCCTGAAGTCGAAGTCGGGGTTGGGCACGTCGAGCTTCATCTCGGAGACCTTGCCGTGCGGGTCGAGCGTGAAGGTGACGAAGCCGCGGGGGAAGGGGTAGACGATCGACTCGCGCCACTTGATGCGGAAGGTGTCGAAGTGCCAGTGTTCGAGGTCGCCGACGAAGTTGGGCGAGGGCGCGAGGCGGACGACGAGCCGGCCGCCCTCCTCGGCCACGAGCGCGTCGCCGAACATCTGGCCCGTGTAGGTTCCGGCGTAAGCCGCGGGCGCCAGCGACGGCTTCGTGCCGGGCACGCGGGCGTCCTCAAGCTTCTTCAGCTCGGCCTCCGTGCGCTCGCGGGCGGCCCTGACGCGGGCCTGATAGTCGGCGCTCCAGTCGCGGCGGGGGACGCCGAGGAAGGTGTCGAAGATTTTGTTCGAGACGACGACCGAGAGCGGCGTCTCGCTGTTGGTGAGGACGACGAGGCCGAGGTTCTCTTCGGGCATCAGCGCGACGCGCGAGGTCATGCCGTCGAGGCCGCCGCCGTGCGAGACCAGCAGGCGGCCGTGGTAGTCGTTCAGAGACCAGCCGAGGCCGTAGAGGTTGAAGTGCGTCGTCGGGCTGAAGCGCTCGTTGGCCTCGGTGATGCCGGAGACGACGGTGTGCGGCGTCCACATCTCACGCGAGCGCGCGGCGCTGAAAATTCGCCTGCCCTCGAAGGCGCCGCGCCCGAGCTGGAGGCGGAGCCACTGCGCCATGTCGGCCGCCGAGGAGTTGATCGCGCCCGCGCCGCCCGCGTTGTCGGCGTTGTCGTAGCGGATGACGCGGAGCTCGCCCCCGAACTCGTTGTGCGGGGCGGCGACGTTCCGCGCGCCCGTCAGCTCGCGGTGGCGGCTCGTCGTGCGCGCCATGCCGAGCGGGGCGAAGAAGCGCTCGCGGACGAAGTCGTCCCAAGACTTGCCGGTGACGGCCGGGACGATCTCGCCGGCGGCGAGGAAGAGGATGTTCTGGTAGCCGAAGGCCGAGCGGAACGAGGACACGGGCTTCAGGTAGCGGACGCGGCGGATGATCTCCTCGCGCGGGTAGCCGGACTCGAACCAGAGCAGGTCGCCGCCGAAGGTGGCGAGGCCGCTGCGGTGGCTGAGGAGGTCGCGCACGGTCAGCTCGCGCGTCACGAACGGGTCGTAGAGCTGGAAGCCGGGCAGGTGCTTCGTCGCCGGGTCGTCCCAAGTGAGCCTGCCCTCGTCCACGAGGACGGCGAGCGCCGCGGCCGTGAACGCCTTCGTGTTCGAGGCGATGGCGAAGAGCGTGTCGGCGTCGACCTGTTCGGGCTGCCGGAGCCGGCGCACGCCGTAGCCTTTGGCGAAGACGACTTTGTCGTCCTTGACGACGGCCACGGCGAAGCCCGGCACGTTCCAGTCGCGCCCGGCTTTGGCGGCGTACTCGTCAATCTCTTTCAGCCGCTCGTCGAGCGTCTGCGCGGGGGCGGCCGGGGCGAGCAGGAGGAGGAGCAGCAGGAGGAGCGCGGGCCGGGTCGAGAGTCTTCGCATCGAGAACGCCTTTCGGGGTGGTGAAATTCGAGTGGGCGATTCTACAGCGAAAGGCGCGCGGGTGTCAGGCAGAAGCGGCGGCCGGCGTAAAAGCCGGACGGCGCGCCCCGCGAGGAAGCGCGCCGCCCGGCCGTGTCGGTCTTAAGTCTGCGGGTTACTTCTTCTCTTCGACGACGGTGAACTTCGACGAGGGCGAGAGCGACTGCCCCGACACCTTGTCGCGGACGCGCACCGCCACCTCGTACTCGCCGGCGGCGAGGTTCTGCGTCGGGAGCAGGCGCGCGAGCGTCAGGCGCTGCCCGCCGTCGGAGAGGCCGCGCCAGTCCTCGGCCTGCTTGAAGAGCTCCCTGCCGTCCTTCGACAGCACGTACTCCACGTCCACCGAGGGCCGCAGCGTCGTCTGGTCGATGCCGGCGTTGTAAATCTGCATGTAGATGCCCACGTCCTGACCGCGGTTGTAGACGCCCGAGACGTTCGGCAAGACCTTGAAGGGGCCGATGCTGAACATGCCCGGCAGTTGGTCGTTGAGGGCTTGCAGCTTGACGGCCAGCACGAGCGACGAGTGGCCCAGCTTCTCGGGCACGAACTTCGGCACCTCGAAGCCGATGGACTTGACCTGCTGCGCGCCCGAGTTGATGTCGCGCACGAGCACGTCCACCTTGTAGACGCCCGGCGAGAGCGGGAGCACGCGCTGGTAGGCCGACTTCTGGTTGCGCTTCGAGGTCAGCTCGTCCACGGTGGCGTGCGTCACGACCGGGTCTTCGAAGCTGGTGATGCGGCGCGAGGTGACGGAGGTGACGCGGCCGTAGATGGAGACGCGCGCCTCCTGCACGCCGCCCACGTCCTTGAACGTCAGGTCGTTGTTGTCGGTCTGCACGGTCAGCGCCGTCATCACGCGGTCGTCGGAGGCGCGGTAGAAGGAGACCTGCGTCGCCACGTCGAGCGTGCTCGTGTCCTCGGCGCCGGAGCCGACCGTGGCGAGCAGCGACTGCTCCAGCACGGAGTTGACCTGCGGCGGCTTCTGCAAGTCGGTATAGAGGATGAGGCGGTCGAAGGGGCTGTCGGAGGAGCGGCCGCCGACGCCGCTGTAGCCGAAGGCCCCGAGGCCGGCGACGCGGTCGGCCTTGCTCGACAACCCCAGTTGCTCCATCAGCGTGAGGCCCGCGCCGGGGACGTGCAGCAGCGCGTCCTTCTCCTCGGGGTTGCGCGCGATGCGGTACTCGCCCGTGCCGGTCGGGTCGACGAACTCGATCTCGATGCCGGAGCCGATGCCGGGCAGGTGGCGGTAGAACCAGACCTCGAAGGGGTAGGTGGTGGTCGAGCCGCCGCCGTGGTAGGAGGGGCGCTCGTAGCTGCCGCCGGCCGGGTGCGTCTCGCGCTCGTGCGGCGGGCCGTACATGATGTAGATGCGGCCGCGGTCGCTCTTCCAGCCGGGGATGCCGGAGGCGAAGTGCTGGTTGGCGTAGGCGACGCGCTCGTAGTGCTCTTCGAGGTACTCGTTGGCCTCGGTGTCGGGGTCTGGGTCGCGGCGGCGCCAGAAGGCCTCGATGAACTGCTCGCGCTCCTCGTCGGTGGCGAGCTTCTTGTAGGCCTTCTTCTCCTCGTCGGTGATGATGTAGGCCACGTCCTCGTTGAGCCACTTCTCGAAGACCTTCGACTTCTCCTTGCGGACGTTGCGCTCGCGCGCCATCACGTCCTGATCGTCGCCGCTCTTCTTCTTGTCCTTCTGCGCCATGGCGGCCGCGGGGCCGAGCGCCACGAGCGCCGAGGCCAGCAGCAGGGAAACCATCCGCCGTTGACGAGCCATCGCTTTTAACACTCCTTCGAATCCGTGCGCCGAGATGAATTTTAGGGGGGCCGGCCCCTCGGGGTCGGGCGGGCCTGAAAGGGTTCGGGGCGGGCCGTCCGGCGGCCACGAAAATGGCGACGCTGGCTGCCCCGAAAAAGCCACTCTCCCGCGCGGGCTAAACCCAGTCATCGCCTGACTTTTCGCTTGAATTGTAGAGCCTCGCCGCGGACACCGTCAAGATGCGGCGCGGGGGCGCGGGGTTGCCCGGCGGGCGGGTGGGCCGGCCGCGCCTCGTCTCCCGAACTAAAGGCCCGGCCGAACCTCCCGCCCGCCCGGCCGAACCGAGCATCCGGAACGCTCAAACGTGATTACCGGGAAAAGGTTGGAGGATACGGCCCGGCCGATTTTTTGGCCCGCCGCGCTTCACGGCGCCTCGGCCGTGCGCTCGCGCCCGAACATCCACGCGATGAGGACCGAGAGCAGGTAGAGGACGACCATCGGGGCCGCGAACAGCATCATGTTGAGCACGTCCGAGGTGGGCGAGAGCACGGCCGCGCCGCCGAGGATGATGATGAGCGAGACGCGCCAGTGGCGCACGAGGAAGCCCGCGCTGACCAGCCCGATGCGGGAGAGCACGTAGGTCACGGCCGGCATCTGGAAGATCAGCCCCATCGCCAGCATGATGAGGATGATGAAGTCGAAGTAGTCGGTCGCGTTCAGGAACAGGCGGAAGTCCTGCCCGAGCCCGAGCAGGTAGGAGACGGCCGGCGGGAAGAGCACGTAGTAGGCGAAGGCCGCGCCGACGAGGAACGAGACGGTCGAGAGGAAGATGAAGGGGATGGCGTAGCCGCGCTCGTGCGGGTAGAGGCCCGGCGAGACGAAGGCCCAGACCTGCCACAAAAGGAACGGCACCGAGATGCAGAGCGCCGCGTAGAGCGAGACCTGAAGGTAGAGCGAGAAGGGCTCGATGGCGGTGCGCACCACCAGCTTCTCCTCGATGCCGTCGGCCCGGCCCGGCGCGGCCTCGAAGTCCACGGGCAGGCGGACGCCCTTCGGGATGACGGAAGGCCCCGCGAAGAGCGGCTCGTCGGTGAAGACGCCGAGGCGGCCCTGATGGTCGCGCGCCACGCGCACCGCCACCGAGGCCCCCGTGGGGATCACGCTCGTGCCCAGCTTCGTCGCCTCGGCGAAGACGTAGCGCCCGGCCTCGCCCTCCCTGACCTCGCTCAGCGGCACGATGGCCTCGCCGCCCGTCAAGCCTTGCAGCGGGACGGGGCGCTGCGCGGCGTCCGCGAGCGCGCGGCGGACGGGGACGGAGAGGAAGTTGTAGATGTGGTCGGAGACGAACCAGCAGGCCATCAGGGCGATGAAGACGAAGGCGGCCGAGCGGATGAGCCGGCGGCGCAGCTCGTCCAGATGGTCGAGGAACGACATCTGCGCGCCCAGCTCTTCGCCGTCGCGCTCCTCGTCCTGCTCTGTGCCCAGAAGGGTGGAAGACATCTCGTTAGGTGTAGACGGTAATCGGTGGACGGTTGACGGTTAATAACGTCTTCGTGCCTTCGGGGCGCGAGCCTTCGGGGTCTGACGGGCGGCGCCCGATTCTCCGTCTTCAAACCCTCTCGCGCTCGGGGCCGGGCGGTTCGACAGGCGAGTCGTCCCGGCGATGGGGCGACGCGGGCGCGTCGGCGCCTGCGCCCGCCGGGGCGCGGGCGATGGGCTGCCCCGGCGGCTCGGGCACAGTCTCAGGCTCGGCCCCGCCGGTCCAGTCTTCGAGTGAAACGGGGTCGCCGGCCGCCGTCTCTTCCGGCAACTCGCCGCGGGCGGCGCCCGCCTCCGGCTCGGTCTGCGGCTCCGTCTGTCGGCGCTCGACCTCGACCTCGTACTCCCACGTCCGCCTGAAGTCCTCGGACGCGCGCTTGAACTCGGCCATCCCCTTGCCGATGGTGCGGCCGATCTCGGGCAGCCGGCGCGGGCCGAAGATGATCAGCGCCACCAGCGCGATCACCATCAGCTCGGTCGTCCCGAGGAACTCGAATACGAGTAAAGGCATAAAGGAATGCCGGGCGGTGAGTGCGGAGTGACGAATCGAAGCGCCCGGCCCGCTTCAAATTCACCATTCATCGTTCCGCACTCGTCACTGTTTTTTGTATTCCGGCGGGTAGTAGATGACTTCGAGCGCGCGCCCGCCGATGCCGCGCGTGTAGAAGGAGACGGAGCGGTCGCGGTGCTCTTTGACGGGGCGGTTCTCGCGCCGGGCCGCCTCGTCGAGCGCCTCGCGCGACTCGACGCGCAGGGCGAGGTGGGGCGGGTGCTTCGAGCCGGGCGGCAGCAGCGCCACGCCGAAGCCGCGCGCGTCGCGCAGCATCGCCCAGTCGTCGTAGAGCGTCTCGACCGCGAAGCCGAGCCGCTCGTATTCGGCCACGTCGCGCCGCAAGTCCTCGGACTCGACCGCGATGTGATCCACCACGCCCGCGACGCGCAACCCGACACTCTCCTGCATGAATGCCTCCGAAAAACAGTCTGGAGTTCAGAGTCTGTCAGCCCGGAGCCGGGAGCAATCCGTCTTTGACTCCAGACTTCAGACTCCGGACTCGCGACCCTTCGGTGGATTGTAACCCCTCGCCGCGCGGGCGCAAAAGGCGGGCCGCGTGTTTGGCGTCGCGGCCGGCGTTTCTTGACAGCGGCGCGGCTCGTGCGCAACCCTCGTGGGCAAAGGGAGGCGGAAAAATCTGATGTCTGC
>DATMVI010000715.1:0-6046 GCA_035563275.1 Pyrinomonadaceae bacterium | reverse complement strand
GCGTTACCCAAAAGCCAGCGCGGCTGCGCGTAGGCCGGGGCCAGCTCGACGCCGCGCCGGAAGGCGGCGACCGCGCCCTCGGCGTCGCCGGCCTCGCCGCGCGCGCGCCCCAGCTCGGCCCAGACCAGATAGTCGTGCGGGGCGAGCGCCGCCGCCCGCTCGTAGCCTTCGAGCGCGGCGGCCATCTCGTCGGGCATGAAACTGACGCGGCGCAGGCGCGCGAGCCGCAGGTGGGCGTGCGGGTTTTGGGGCGCGAGCTGCGTCGCCGCCTCCGCGGTCGAGAGGTCGCGCGCGTACTCGGCGAGCGTCGCCCCCGCGCACCAGCGCACCCCGTGCCACGCGCCGACCAGAGCCAGCGCCGCCGGCAGCAGCAGCAGCACCCGCCGCCACGCGGCCCGCACGTCGATGAAGGAAACCTGCTCAGGCATTAAAAGCAGTAGTCAGTAGTCAGTAGTCAGTAGTCAGTAGAAAAACCTCGCCTGTGATTCGTTCGCGGTTTCGGCGTCAGCAGTCGCGGCGCGGAGCCTACTGACTACTGACTACTGACTACTCTTTCAGAACTCGTGCCCCACCAACTCGATCTCGATGCGCATGCGCTTGAGGGTGATGCGGGCCTCCTCGCAGTCGCGGAGGATTTCGCGGAGGCGCTCCTCGGTGATCTTGGAGCTGGAGATGAGCACCTCCTCGACCTGCTGCTCGTCGCAGACGCGGCGCAGGTGGCCGTTGCCGCCGAAGACCTTGAGGCCGTGCAGCACGCGCCCCTTCTTGAGCGGGTCGTCGTCGACGAACCCGACCGGCGTGTACTGGAGCCGGAGGTTGTTGCGCATCTCGCGCAGCAGGAGCTCGCCCCCGTCGCCCGCCCCGTAGATGAGGACGCGGCGGCCCGCGCCCGCCGGGGCCGGGATCATCTGCCGGAAGAGGCGGAAGGCCATCCGGCTCCCCGCCAGCATCAGGAAGAAGATCATCGCGTCGAGCACGAACACGGCGCGCGAGAAGCCCTCGAAGCGGAAGGCGAAGAGGAGCGCCAGCACGCTCGCCACCGACCCGGCCGCCACCGCCTTCGCGTAGACGATCAGGTTGTCCACGCTCACGTAGCGCCACAGGCCGCGGTAGACGCCCGTCGCCAGCAGCGCCAGCATCTTGAGGAAGATGAGGACGGGGATCGTCGTCAGGAACAGCTGCCACAGCTCGGCCGGCCACTGCGACCCGAAGAGCAGGAGGTAGGCGCTGTAGTAGGCGAGGATGACGAGCACCACGTCCAAGAGCACCTCGAAGATGCGCCGCTTGTAGGAGAGGTCGACGAGGAAGGAGACGAGCGGCTTCTCGCGCGCCGCCTGCACCTCGGCCTCGTCGTAGACCTTGACGCCGGCGAGGTAGACGCCCACCAGCGTCAGCAACACCGCGAACCCGAGCACGGCGAAGATGCCGACGTGGTACTCGAACTCGCGCACGAGCAGCGCGAGGACGCCCGAGGCGCCCGCGAAGCCGTAGAGCATCCACACCGCGCGCCGCTCCGAGAGCCCGAGGGCGACGAGCCGGTGCGAGGTGTGGTCGCTCCCGCCCTGCGAGGCCGCGCGGCCCGACAGCTTGCGCACCACCGTGACGAGCGTCGTGTCGAAGATCGGGATGAAGAGGATCAGGACGGGGACGGCGACGACGACGAGGAAGCTGCGCCCGCGCCCGCCCTCGGCGCTCAGCAGCGCCGCGCTCGCGAGGAAGAAGCCGATGAAGAGCGACCCGCAGTCGCCCATGAAGATCGAGGCCGGGTTGGCGTTGTAGGCGAGGAAGCCGACGAGCGCCGCGGCGAAGACGGCCAGCATCAGGGCCTCGACCGCCTGCCCGTTGATGGCGAGGCTCGCCGCGATGAAGACGGCGGCGATGGCCGAGACGCCGGCGGCGAGGCCGTCCATGTTGTCGAGCAGGTTGATGGCGTTCGTGATGCCGATGAGCCAGAAGATGGTGACGGCCATCGAGAGCGAGGGCGCCCAGCCCCACGGCAGCGTCAGCCCGAAGAAGACGACGACGCTCGCGCCCAAGACCTGCCCGATGAGCTTCTGGTAGGGCTTGATGTGGAGGAAGTCGTCCACGAGCCCGACGGCGAACATGAAGGCGCTGGCGGCCATCACGACCCAGCCCTCGCGGTCGTGCGGGACGAAGAGCAGGTAGGTGACGGCGACCGACAGGAAGATGGCGACGCCGCCCATCATCGCCGTCGGCCGCTTGTTCCAGCGGTCGGCCCGGGGCCGCGCCACGGCCCCCCAGCGCCGCGCCAGCGCCCGCACCAGCGGCGTGAGCGCCAGCGAGAGGCCGAGCGAGGCGCAGACGGGCACGACGTAACTGCTGTCGAAAGGCATGGGGCTTACGGTTCCGAAAGAGGCTCTCCGCGCGTGCGCCCGTAGAAGCTATTAGAACCGTCGGCAGAAATCAAGCGGGCGAAAGGCTTGAAAAGAGGCGAATCGCCCGTCGCGAATCGAAAACCGCGGCCGCCATTCGCCGGCCGGCGGCCGCCGGTTCCTCACCTTTTGCCGGGAACCGGGAACCGGCGGCCGCCGGCCGCTTTTTCGGCCCGCGCCCGGCGGTTCACGGTTCACGGCCTTCAGCCGTTCTGGCGGCCGCTGTAGTACTCGATGACGCTGCGCAGAATGCCGTCGAGCGGCATGGTGGGGCGGAAGCCGGTGAGCGCGCCGACCTTCGAGGTGTCGGGGACGCGGCGCGGCATGTCCTCGAACCCCTCCTCGTACGCCTCGTCGTAGGGCACGGTGACGATCTCGGAGTCCGAGCCCGTCAGCTCCTTGACGCGCCGCGCCAGCTCCATGATCGAGACCTCCTCGCTCGACCCGATGTTGAAGACCTGCCCCGTCGCCTCCTCCTTGTCCATCAGCGCGACGAGCGCGCCGACCACGTCCTTGACGTAGCCGAAGCAGCGCGTCTGCGAGCCGTCGCCGTAGACGGTGATGGGCCGGCCCGCGAGCGCCTGCTTGACGAAGGTCGGGATGACCATGCCGTACTGGCCGGTCTGCCGCGGGCCGACTGTGTTGAAGAGGCGGACGACGACGGTGGGGAGCTTCTTCTCGCGCCAGTAGGCGAGGGCGAGGAACTCGTCTATCGCCTTCGAGCAGGCGTACGACCAGCGCCCCTTCGTCGTCGCGCCCATCACGAGGTTGCCGTCCTCGCGGAACGGCACCTCCTGAGACAGGCCGTAGACCTCCGAGGTCGAGGCGACGAGCACCCGCTTCTTCTTCTTGTTGGCCTGCGACAGCACGACCTCGGTGCCGCGCACGTTCGTCTCGATGGTGCGCACCGGGCTTTCGACGATGAGCTTGACGCCGACGGCCGCCGCGAGGTGGAAGACCACGTCGCACTGGTCGATGAGCTCGGCCACGACCGGCTGGTTGTGGACGGTGTCGATGGTGTAGTGGTAGCGCGGGTGGCGCTTGACGTGCGCGATGTTGTCTATCGAGCCGGTCGAGAGGTCGTCGATGCAGAAGACCTCGTCGCCGCGTTCGAGGTAGGCGTCGGTCAGGTGTGAGCCGATGAAGCCGGCGCCCCCCGTGATCAGAACTCGCAAATTCTACTCCCCCTTCAGGCGCGCCGCGGCGCGCGAAATGTCTCCGGCCCCTGTCCGCGCGGCGTAAGCCCCCGCGCCGCCGGCGGCCTCCCCGGCCAGCTCGCCGTAAAGCCTCTCGATGTCCTCGAGCAGCCGCTCGACCGAGTAACTCTCCTCGACGAAGCGGCGGCCGCGCGCGCCCAACTGGCGGCGCAGCTCCGCGCTCCCGACGAGGTGGGAAAGCGCCTCGGCGAAGGCCGCCGGGTCGCCGGGCGCGACCCGCACGCCGCGCTCGCAGACGCGCCACCGCTGCGGGCGCCGGAGCTCCAACTCGCGGGGGCCGCCGAGCAGGTCGACGACGCCGCCGACGGCCGTGGCGACGACCGCGCGCTCGTTGGCCATCGCCTCGATGAGCGTCAGAGGCGTCCCCTCGTTGCGCGACGTGAGCGCGACCACGTCGAGCGCCGGGTAGAAGTTCTCCGGGTCGTCGCGCAGGCCGGCGAACGTGACCGCGCCTTCGAGGCCCAGCCCCTCCGCCTTCCGCTCGAGCCCGGCGCGGAGGTGGCCGTCGCCGACGACGACGAAGCGGACGCGGGGGCCGCCGCCGGGCCTGTCCTTCAGGCAGCGCGCGGCCGCTTCGAGGAACAACTCGTGGTGCTTGACCTCGGTCAGCCGCCCGACGATGCCGACGAGCACGTCGCCCTCGCCCGCGCCCCACTCGGCGCGCAGGCGCTGGCGGCGCTCGGCCCACGCGTCGAAGGCGCGCACGTCGAGGCCGAGGGGCACGACGCGGAACTGCTCGCGGCGGCCGACGCCGAAGCGCCCGTGAATCTCTTCGAGCTGCTGCGGGCTGATGACGACGATGCGGTCGGTGCCGACGCGCGCCAGCGCCCGCTCGATGCCGAGGAAGAGGCGCGTCTTCCAGCGGCCGTAGTAGCTGTGGAAGATGTGGCCGTGGTACGTGTGCACGAAGCGGACGGGCCGGGGCCGCCCGGCCAGCGCCGACGGCGTCAGCCACTTGTAAAAGAGGCCCGCGACGCGCCCCACCGTGCCGGCCTTCGCCGTGTGCGTGTGAACCACGTCGGGCCGCTCGCGCCGGAGCAGCCGGTAGAGCTTCCAGACCGTGACGGCGTCGCGCGGCGAAATCTCGCGGCTCATCTCGGGGACGACGACCGGCTCGACGCCGAGGCCGGCGGCGAAGTAGCCCATGTCGCCCTCGCCCGGCGCGACCACGCCCGCGACGAGCACCGACCGCACCCCCTTGCGCCGCAAGCCCGCTTCGAGCCACGCCACGTGGCGCGCCGGCCCCCCGACGTTGAGCCGCGCGATGATGCGAACGACTTTCATTAAAGCAGTAGACAGTAGTCAGTAGTCAGTAGTCAGTAGAAAAGACGGTCGCTGTCGCGGCTTGAGGATGTCGGCGTCAACAGCCTGAGCGCGGAGCGCCTACTGGCTACTGGCTGCTGGCTACTGTTTGCGCATCGTCCATCTTGTTGGCCCCGGTCTCGGCGACCATGTTGGAGGCGCGCAGGAGGCTCTCGAAGGTTCCGGCGTCCGTCCACCAGCCGTCGAGTTCGTCCCACGTCATCTCGTCGCGGCCGATGTAGACGTTGTTCACGTCCGTGATCTCCAGCTCGCCGCGGCCCGAGGGCTTGAGCGTGCGGATGATGTCGAAGACCTCCGCGTCGTACATGTAGACGCCGATGACGGCGTACTCGGACTTCGGCTGCCGCGGCTTCTCCTCGATGCGCAGGACGCGCCGGCCTTCGAGTTCGGGGACGCCAAAGCGCTGCGGGTCGGGGACTTTCTTCAGGAGTATCTTGGCCCCGCCGCCCTGATGGCGGTAGGCGCGCGCGGCCTTGCAGATGTTGCGCTCGATGATGTTGTCGCCCAGAACGACGCAGACCGGCTCGCCGTCGGCGAAGTCCTCGCACAGGCGCAGCGCGTCGGCGATGCCGCCCTCGCCCTCCTGATAGGTGTAGTTGATGTGCTTGAGGCCGAAGTCCTTACCGTTCTTGAGGAGCTTGAGGAAGTCGCCCGCCGAGTTGCCGCCCGTGACGATCATGATGTCGCGGATGCCGGCGTTGACGAGCGTCTGGATCGGGTAATAGATCATCGGCTTGTCGTAGACCGGCAGCAGGTGCTTGTTCGTGACGGCGGTCAGCGGCCGCAGACGCGACCCCAGCCCGCCGGCCAACACGATTCCTTTCAAAGAGGCATCCTCCACGAAAAAGTAGTCAGTAGATAGTAGTCAGTAGTCAGTAGAAAGACCTTCGGCGGCGAAGCGTTAAAGTGTCAGCGTCAGCAGTCGGAGCGCGGAGACTACTGACTACTGACTACTGACTACTGACTACTCGCCTTTCACCTCTCCGCCCAGACCTTGAGCGAATCGCCGAGGCGGGTCGCGCCGAGGGCGGCGTTGAGGGCGGTCTTGGCCGCGCGCGTCGCGCCGTTCGACATCAGCGCGGCGTTGAGGCGGTAGGCGCTCGCCACGCGGAC
>DATMVI010000714.1:0-2341 GCA_035563275.1 Pyrinomonadaceae bacterium | reverse complement strand
GCGGCGGGAGAGTGCGCCGCGGGCGCGGCGCGCGTCGGCATCGGGCGGCCGCTGCCTAACGTCCGCGCCTACGTGCTCGACGCGGGGATGCAGCCGGTGCCGACAGGCGTCGGCGGCGAACTCTACCTCGGCGGCGCGGGGCTGGCGCGCGGCTACCTGAACCGGCCCTCGCCGACGGCCGAGCGGTTCGTGCCCGACCCGTTCTCGGGCGAGCCGGGCTCGCGCCTCTACCGCACCGGCGACGTGTGCCGTTGGAACGAAGGCGGGGAGCTTGAGTACGTCGGGCGCGCCGACGAGCAGGTGAAGGTGCGCGGGTTCCGCGTCGAACCCGGCGAGATTGAGGCCGCGCTGTGTCGTCACCCCGGCGTGCGGCAGGCTTTGGTCTTCGCGCGCGAAGACGCGCCGGGGGATAAGCGGCTCGTCGCCTACGTCGTGTCGGACGAGGGGCAGGGGCCGGGCGCGGGCGAGCTGCGCAACCACCTGCGGCAGACGTTGCCCGAGTACATGGTTCCTTCCGCCTTCGTGACGTTGGGGCGGTTGCCGCTGACGCCGAACGGCAAGGTTGACCGCGCGGCGCTGCCCGAGCCGGAAGCCAACGGGCCGGAGGCGTCGAGGTCTTTCGTCGCCCCGCGCAGCGAGCTGGAGCAGGCGATCGCGGCCGTCTGGGCCGAAGTCCTCGGGCTGGAGCGCGTCGGCGTCCACGACAACTTCTTCGACCTCGGCGGCCACTCCCTTCTGGTCGCCAAGACCTACACGCGTCTTCAGGAGGAGCTGTCGGCCGAGTTCACGATGATGCACCTGTTCGAGTACCCGACCGTCGGCGCGCTGGCCGAGTTCATCAGCGACGGGGCGGGCGGGACGGCCGCCGCCGCCGCGGACGCGGACGCGCGCGGCGAGGCGCGCAAAGACCTCCTGAAGCGGCGCAAGGAGCTGAGGCAGCACCGCCGCGCGAAGGCTAAGGCCGGGGGGCAGGCCGATGACTGACAGGGACGAGGGCGACCAGCTGAGCGGCTCGGAGGTGGCCGTCATCGGCATGAGCGGCCGCTTCCCCGGCGCGCAGAGCGTCGCGGAGTTCTGGGAGAACCTGCGCCGCGGCGTCGAATCTTTAACCACCTTCACGGAGGAGGAACTCGCGCGCGCGGGCGTCGACCCGCGTTTGCTGCGGCAGCCGAACTACGTCAGGGCGGGCATGGCTCTGGACGGCGCCGACCTCTTCGACGCCCCCTTCTTCGGCTACACGCCGAGGGAGGCCGAGGTGATGGACCCGCAGCACCGCCTCCTTCTGGAGTGCGCGTGGGAGGCGATGGAGCACGCCGGCTACAGCCCCGACGCGGGCGAGGGCGTCGTCGGCATCTTCGCCGGCGCGGGCGCCCCCACCTACCTGCTCAACAACATCCTCGCCAACCCGGAGGCGGCCGAGGCCGCCGGCAACTCGCAAATCTCGATGGGCAACGGGGCCGACTTCCTCACCACGCGCGTCTCCTACAACCTGAACCTGAAAGGCCCGAGCTACGTCGTCAACTGCGCCTGCTCGACCTCTCTGGTCGCCATCCACCACGCCTGCCAGAGCATCCTCGGCGGCGAGTGCGACATGGCGCTGGCCGGCGGGGCCTCGATCAACAGCCGGCAGAGGTTCGGCTATCTTTATAAGGAGGGCGGCATCAGCTCGCCCGACGGCCACTGCCGCGCCTTCGACGCCGACGCGCGCGGGACGGTCGGGGGCAACGGCGTCGCCGTCGTCGTCCTGAAGAGTCTGGCGGCGGCGCTGGCCGACGGGGACTACGTCCACGCCGTCATCAAGGGTTCGGCCGTCAACAACGACGGCTCGCGCAAGATCGGCTTCACGGCCCCGAGCGTCGAGGGGCAGGCGGCCGTCATCGCCGAGGCGCTGGCGATGGCCGGCGTCGAGCCCGAGACGGTCACTTACGTCGAGGCGCACGGGACGGGCACGCCGCTCGGCGACCCCATCGAGATCGCGGCCCTCACCAAAGCCTTCCGCGCCGGGACGGCCCGCAAGGGTTTCTGCGCCGTCGGCTCCCTGAAGACCAACGTCGGCCACCTCGACACGGCGGCCGGCGCGGCCGGCGTCATCAAGACCGCGCTCGCGCTGAGGCACGGGCTGATCCCGCCGAGCCTGCACTACCGCGCGCCGAACCCGCGCATCGACTTCGCGAACAGCCCCTTCTACGTCAACGCCGCGCTCGCCGAGTGGGGGCGGGGCGAGACGCCGCGCCGCGCCGGCGTCAGCTCGTTCGGCGTCGGCGGCACCAACGCGCACGCCGTCCTCGAAGAAGCGCCGCCGCGCGCGGCGTCGGGGCCGGCGCGGTCGTGGCAACTGCTG
>DATMVI010000713.1:0-3436 GCA_035563275.1 Pyrinomonadaceae bacterium | reverse complement strand
CCGCCGGCGGCCAGCGCCGTGACGCGCGCGCTCGGGGGCTTACGCTTCCTCGGGCCGATTGCCGTCGGGTTGACGGTTCTGCTCACCCCGACCGAGACGGCCCCGCCGTGGATGGACGAACTCAACCAGATCACCGGACTGCCTTACAGCAGCCCGGAGGAGTACCGCTGGGTGAGGCGACTGACCCCTTCGCAGGCAGATTACCTGCGCCGCCTCAACAGGGCGCGCCGCATATCCCCCGACCCCGCGCTGGAGAACGACCCGGCCCCGACGGATTTGCCCACCCCCATGCCGGTGCCGCAGCCGGCCCCGCGTCCCGACCGGCGCGGCGAGCAGGAGCCCTGCTTCGCGGCCAACGTCCCGCGCCGCGGCGGCCACGCCCGTCACGACGCTTACGCGACGAAAGTCTCCGGCTCGCCCCTCGACTATTTTGTGCGGACGCCGACGCGGGCCGGGGGGCTCGCCATCACTTACGACGGCCTTCAGCCGACGAGCATGGTCTGGGAGGTCAAGGTCGGCTTCGGCTGGTTCTTCAGCGCGGCCCACAGCGGCCTGCGCGACACCACGCTGGCGCGCTTCGACGCGCAAAAGGATCGCGGTCTGGCCGTGGCCCGCGCGTGCAACTACATGCACCTGTGGTCGATCCCCGACCGTTGGGTGGCCGGGCTGCTGACGGCGCGCTGGGGCGGCACGCCGCCCGTCCTCAGCATCCCGGAATGAGAGGCGATGACGAGCGACACGGAACATTACCCGCCCTCTGTCGCCCGACGCGTGGTCGTCGAGCGCGCGGCCGACGCCGAGCCGCCGCTGCCGCGCGCCCTGCTCGCGGTCACGCGCGCGCTGGAAGCTTGGCGCCCCGGCGCGCCGCTCCGTTACGCCGGAGACCCGCCGCGCCCCTTCGAGGTGACGGAGCAGGCGCTCGCCTCGTACCTGTCGGAGGTGCGGCGCGCGTGGGCCGCTTACGAGCCGGAGATTTTTCGGCTGGCCGACGCCGAAGGGTCGCCGCGCCTCGCCCTCTTTTTCAACGAGGAGCAGACGCCGTGGGGCCGCATCGAGTCGCTCTGGTTTTCGCTGCCCGCCGACCTGTCGGCCCCCGAATTCAGCCTCGACCGCTTGGCGGCGCTGTTGGCCTCGGTCTGCGAGGGCTTCGGGGCGTACCACGGCGCGGTCGAGGACGAGCGGCTGATGATGCTGTACCGCGCGCGCCGCGCGGCCGAACGCGCGCGCGCCCAACTGCCGCCCGAGCTCCGCGGCTTCGTCCCCGACGCCCCCCCCCTCGCCGGGGTCGAGGGCGCGTTGCCCCCGCTCCTCCTGCCGCAGGAGTTCGACCGCCGCCGCGTCCCCGACGCCGTCTGGTGGATCAACTTCTGGGGCGCGTCGCAGGTGCGGGAGGTCTCGCCGGAGAGGGCGCGCGCGGCCGGCTGGGAGCGCGCGGCCGAGCAGGCCGGCGGGGGCATGGTGCTGGCGGCCACCGAGGAGCCCACCGAGGTGACCGACGCGGCGCACCTCAGGCTGCTCCGAGGGATTATCGAGCGGCTCGGACTCTACGACCTACAGCGGCGGCACGGCCGCGAAGGGATGGAAGGCGCATGACCACTTTCCCCGGCAGCCCGCGCGTGATGAAGGGCGCGCTCGTCGGCATCGAGCCCGTCAACCCGCTGGCGAGCGTGATCGTCTTCCAGTACAACCCCGACACGCTGACGCGCACGCTCCAAGCGCAGACGGCGGGCGAGGGCGGGGCGCGCGCCGAGGTGACGCGGCTCAAGGGCGCGCCCGTCGAGACCATCAAGCTCGAAGTGGAGGTGGACGCCACCGACCAGCTTGAGACGGGCGACGGGCTGGCGACGAGCTTGGGCATCTACCCGCAGCTCTCGGCGCTGGAGATGCTGATCTACCCGAGGAGCCCGCTCGTCGTCGCCAACACCGTGCTGCTGGGGCTCGGCACGCTCGAAATCGTCCCGCCGGTCGGGCCGCTGACGTTTCTGGTCTGGGGCCTCAAGCGCGTCCTCCCGGTGCGCCTGACCGAATTCAGCATCACGGAGGAGGCGCACGACGTGGCCCTCAACCCGGTGCGCGCGCGCGTCACGCTCGGCCTGCGCGTCCTCAGCTACAACGACCTCTCGATCACCAACCCGGCCTACTACGTCTTCATGACCCACCACATCCTCAAGGAGGCGCTGGCGACGGTCGGCAGCCTCGGCAACCTGAGCGCCGCCGCGGGCGGCAGCGTCAAACTCTTCTGAGGGCCAGCCATGTTCGCTTTCACGAGCCGCTATATCAACTTGGGGACGGTCACGCTGGCGCTGCCGGGCGGGCGGGCGGCCGTTTACAAGCGCCGCCGCTTCCTGCCCCGCGGCGACCGGATGCCGCTGCTCGTCGAGGTCAACGTCACCGAGGGCGACCGCCTCGACCTCATCACCGCGCGCACGCTCGGCGACCCGGAGCACTTCTGGCGCGTCGCCGACGCCAACGACGCGATGAACCCCTTCGACCTGACGGCCGAGGTCGGGCGCGTCCTGCGCGTCCCCATCCCGCAGCCCGGAGACTGACCCGCAGTGTCGCTGCTCGGCATCCATCTCACGCTGATGATCGGTCGCCCGGCCGTCGCCGTGCCCGTCCCGCCCGCGCTGGCCGAGGCGCTCACGGCCGCCAGCGTCACCCAGAGCGACTCCGGGCGCTCGGGCTTCCAGCTGACCTTCCAGATCGGGCGCTCGGGGCCGCTCGACCTCAAAGACTACGCGCTCGTCGTCCACCCGCTGCTGCAACCCTTCAGCCGCGTCGTCCTCGTCGTCAGGTTCAACGTCGCCCCGCAGGTTCTCGTCGACGGCCTCATCACCAACGTGCAGCTCGCGCCGAGCAACGAGCCGGGGGCCTCGACGCTCACCGTCACGGGCGAGGACGTGAGCGTGATGATGGACTTGCAGGAGACGCCGAAGCCTTGGCCGGCGATGAGCGCCGACCTCATCGTGCAGGCGATCCTGCGCAAGCCCAACTACGCGCAGTACGGTTTCGTGCCGGCCGTCTTCCCGGCCATCTTCCCGAACCCGAAGCCCCCGACGCAGGGCGTCCCCGTCCAGAACATGACCGACCTGAACTACGTCAACTACCTCGCCGCCCGTCAGGGCTACGTCTTCTACGTCGAGCCGGGGCTCGTGCCGAACTCGAACTTCGCCTACTGGGGGCCGCCCCACGTCCCGCCGCCCTACCGCGCGGAGCCCTTGCAGAAGGCGATCTCGTTCAACGTGGGGCCGGAGACCAACGCCGCGTCCGTCAGCTTCACCTACAACGCGCTCGCCCCCACCCTCGTCGCGGGCGTCATCCAAGACAGCCGGCAGAACTTCTCGCTGCCGATCGCCACCTCGCCGCGGGGGATGCGCATCCCGCTGGCGAGAAACGCCGCCATCATCGCCAACGCGCCGCACGTGCGGCTCAGCCT
>DATMVI010000712.1:0-3739 GCA_035563275.1 Pyrinomonadaceae bacterium | reverse complement strand
GGTTCTCGAGCATCACCTGCTGGCCGACCGACGAGATGAACACGTCCGCGTCGCCGTCGTTGTCGTAGTCGAGCGCGAGCGGGGCGACGCCGGTCGCCAGAGTCTTCACGCCGAGGCGGTCGCCGGCGTCGGCGAACCTGCCCCGCCCGTCGTTGAGGTAGAGGAAGTTCCGGTCGGGCGCGGTGACGAAGAGGTCTTGCCAGCCGTCGCGGTCGAAGTCGGCCGCGGCCGCCCCGTGCCAGACGAAGCCGCCGTTGCCGGGCGCGCCGAAGGCCGGCAGCGAGGCCGAGACCCCGGCCGGGGCCGCCACCTCGGAGAAGAGGTCTGCGGTCGCCACCATCGAATCGAGCCCCGCGAGCTTCCACGACTCGAACTGCCAGCGGCCCGACTGCGCCGCGCGCACGGTCGCCATCACCGTGCCGCGCGACCACTCGCGCTGCCCCTCGCGGTTGCGGCCGATGACGTAGAAGGCGACGCGCGCCGTGCCGCCCGCGCCCGGCGCGGCCGTCGGAACCTTCGCGCCGACCACGGCCCGCGCGTCGGCGTCGAAGGTCGCCTCCTTGACCTTGAAGCGCGCGTCCTCGATCTCGGAGAAGTTCGAGAGGAAGTCAGACCACGCCGAGAGGAAGGCGCGCGCCGTGGTCTTCGTCGCGGCCGGCTCCATCGGCGACGGCGGCGCGGGCGCCGAAGCCTTCGTGATCGAGGCCCGCTGCGGCGCGGGGGCCGACCAGCCGCGCGTCGCGATCCACTTCACGCTCGCCTTGAGCGGCTGCGGCGCGGTCGGCAGGGGCGTGGCGAGGAACTCGCCGGGGAAGAACTCGGCCGTCTTCGCGAGGTCGCGGTCGCGCGTGGCGACGGAGAGTTCGAGCAGGTCGTTGGCGAGAGCCTCCGAAAGCTCCTCGACCACCTCCAGCCGCGCCCGGTCGAGTTCGGCCGCCGCCGCGGTCTTCGGCGTCGCGCCGCCCTGCGCCCAGACCGGCGCGGGGGCGACGAGCAGCAACGCGCACGCGGCGGACAGAAGTTTCCGCGAGAGACGAGAGCGGTCATCCGCTTTTTTCATCTTCGATGACTTTCCGTGATGCTGAGAAATGAACGCCACGCGGACGGGCCGGAGCGCAGCCGGCGCACGGACTCCCCCGGGCGAGTGGCAGAAGCGTCCGCGGAGGTTTTATGATTGTAACCTTCAAAGGCCCGCCGAACAAACCCGCCCGCCCGGGGCCGCGAGGCCGCCCGGATGGCGTCGCCCCGTCGCCGGCCGCGCGCGCGGCGCGGGCTGCGAAGAGCCACAGCGAAAGCGCGACGGCCGGCGTCCTGCGTCCTGACTTCACCGCGTTCCTCCCCGTCGGCCGAGTCGGGGCTCAGGCGCGCGCCGAGCGGCGGCTGAGCAGTTGGTCGGCGATGACGCCGACGAGGATGACCGCGCCCATCACGGCGAAGTTGAGCGACGAGGGGATGCCGAGCAGGTTGACGAGGTTCTGGAGCACCTGAAGCAGCGCCGCGCCGATGATGATGCCGACGACCGAGCCTTCGCCCCCGCGCAGGCTGCACCCGCCGAGCACCGCCGCCGCGATGCCGTACAGCTCGAAGAAGTTGCCGTGCGACGACGGCGACACCGAGTTGGTGTAGAACGCGAGGAGCACGCCCGCCACGCCCGCCATCAGCCCCGAGACGACGTAGGCCGAGGCGACGACGGCGCGCGCGTCGATGCCGGAGTAGCGCGCCGCCTCCTCGTTGCGCCCCACGGCGAAGAGGTAGCGCCCGTAGACCGAGCGGTGGAGCACCACCCACATCACGAGCGCGATGACGACGAGCAGCACGAACGGCATCGGCACGCCGAAGAGGCTGCCGGTGGCGAGCGCCGCCAGCCACTCGAAGCCCGCGCCCGTGCCGAACCCCTTCGTCTCGTCGTCGGCGATGAAGCGCGCCAGCCCCCTGTAGAAGAGCAGCCCGCACAGCGTCACGATGAAGGGCTGCACCCTGAGGCGCGTGATGAGCAGGCCGTGCGTCAGCCCGAGGCCGACGGCGACCGCCGTCACGGCCAGCACGGCCGCGGCCCCCGGCCACCCCCAGTCGACGAGGAAGATCGAGAGCAGCACGCCGAGCAGCGCGAACATCGAGCCGACCGAGAGGTCGATCCCGCCCGTGATGATGACGACGCCGATGCCGATGCTGAAGATGCCGTACATGCCGATGAGGCGGGCCATGTTCTGTAGGTTGGCCCCGCCGAGGAAGCGCGGGTTGATCGCCGCCACGACCACGCACAGCACGACGAGCAGGACGAACGTGCCTAGCTCTTTCCTCATCCCGAACCTCCTCAGCGCCCCTCAGCGGGCCGAGAATCTGTAAAGCGTCGTCGTCCTGTAGCGGCCGCCCCGGCGCAGGACGGTCGAGGGGAACGCGGGCTTGTTCGGCGAGTCCGGGTAGTGCTGCGTCTCAAGGCAGAAGCCGGTGCGGCGCGGGTAGGGCTTACCATTCTTGCCGCTCGCGACGGCGAGGTAGTTGCCCGTGTAGAACTGCACGCCCGGCTCGGTCGTCCAGACCTCCATCACGCGCCCCGTCGTCGGCTCGTAGACGGAGGCCGCCTCCCGCAGCACGCCCGCGCGGCCGTTGACGACGAAGTTGTGGTCGTAGCCGTTGCCGAACTTCAACTGCTCGTCGTCGGCGCCTATGCGCGCGCCGATGACGGCCGGGCGCGTGAAGTCCAGAGGCGTGCCGCGCACCGCGCGCAGCTCGCCCGTCGGGATCGAGTCGGCGTCGGTCGGCGTGAAGCGCGCGGCGTTGATCCGGAGCCGGTGGCCGAGGATGTCGCCCGCGCCCTCGCCCGCGAGGTTGAAGTAGGAATGCTGCGTGAGGTTGACGACGGTGTCCTTGTCGGTCGTCGCGTGGTAGTCCACGCGCAGCTCGTTGCGGTCGGTGAGCGTGTAGACGACGCGCGCGCGGAGGTTGCCGGGGAAGCCCTCCTCGCCGTCGCGGCTCAGGTAGGTGAGTTCGAGCGCCGCGCCGCCGCGCGCGCGCAGCGGGCGCGACTCCCAGACCACCTTGTCGAAGCCCTTCAGCCCGCCGTGGATGTTGTTCGGGCCGTTGTTGGCGGCGAGCTTGTACTCGACGCCGTTGAGGCGGAAGCGCGCGCCGCCGATGCGGTTCGCGTAGCGGCCGACGAGCGAGCCGATGTAGAAGTCCTGCGCGAGATAACCCGGCAGGTCGTCGAAGCCGAGCACCACGTCGCCGAGGCGGCCGCGGCGGTCGGGAACCTTGAGCGAGACGACCGTGCCGCCGTAGTCGGTGATGCGCGCCTCGGCCCCGCGGCGGTTCGTGAGCGTGTAGATCGACACCGCCCGCCCCTCTGGCGTTTTGCCGAAGTCTTCCCTCACGACCGACGCCCTCCCCTGCGCCGCGGCGCACGTGAACGACGCGAGCGCGCACAGCGCCGCCGCCAACCTCACACTGATTGAGTCCATGTTCGCTCCGGGTGTTTGTCTTTCGGTTCCCGCGCGCGCGCCGTCAGCCGGCGGCCCGCCCCGCCCCGCCCCCGCCCGCCTGCCCGACGGCGAGGCGCATGACGGCCTCCTCGGTGCACTCGTCCCTCTCAAGGATGCCCGTCTGGCGGCCCTCGTGCATGACGGCGACGCGGTCGCTGACGCCCAAGACCTCCTCCATGTCGCTCGAGATCATCAGGACCCCCACCCCGCTGTCGGCGAGCTGACGCATCAGCTCGTAGATCTCACTCTTGGCGCCGACG
>DATMVI010000711.1:0-3824 GCA_035563275.1 Pyrinomonadaceae bacterium | reverse complement strand
TGGGAGCGCGCGCTGCGCGCGGCCGAGGCGGCCCGCCTGCTCGCCGCCCGCACGGGCCTCATCGGCGAGGACGAGGCGTACACCGTCGGCCTGCTGCACGACTTGGGCGAGACGCTTCTGGCCGCGCTCTTCCCGGCGCGGGCCGAGGCCGCGCGCGGCTTGGACGAGGCGGCGCGCATCGCGGAGGAGGTCGCCTCCTTCGGCGTTGACCACGCTCAGGTCGGCCAGTGGATTCTGGAGGCGTGCCGCCTGCCGCGCGCGCTGACGGCGGCCGTTCAGGCCCACCACGACGTTTTGCGCATCAACGCGCCCGTCGCCCTGCTCCTGCACACGGCCGACTCCGTGGCGCGCGTTAACGAGAGCGGCGACTTCTCGGCCCTCGACGCGCTCGGCTCCGACCGCCTCGCCATGCTCGGCCTCAGCCGCTCGGTGCTGGCCGACGTGCACGCGCGCGTCGCCGCCTCCACCGAACCGCACCTCGCCGCCCTCTAACCGGCGGCGGGCGCGAAGCGCGCGGGGCGGGGCGGGATTCAGGCACCGCCCCGCCCCGCGCGTTCGTAAACATTTAGCCACCGAGACGCGGAGAGGCGGAAAGCGGGAGGCGGTCAGGAACGGTGACCCGTGCCCTGACCGCCTCCCGCTTTCCGCCTCCCGCCTTCCCTTAAACCGACGCGGCCTCGCACGAGTCGAGCGCGGGCGCTTCCTGCTCCTCGGGCGGCGGCTCGCCCTCGCCGACGTAGAAGCGGCCGGCCGCGACCGTCTCGAAATACTCGCCGATGCGGTCGAGGACTTCCGTCACCGTGTGCGCGTGGTAGATGACCTGCCGGAAGCGCGCGCCGCCGACGAGGCCCTTCGTGAACTGGCCGGCGAGCTGCTTCATGCGGCCGACCGCGGCGAACTCCGGCATGTCGGCCCGCAGCAGCTCGAAGTATTCGACGAGCACGGCGCGCTTGTCGTCGAGCGTCGGCCGGTACGGCTCGCGGCCCGCGAGCGCGTCCTCGACCTGACGGAAAATCCACGGGTTCGCCATCGCGCCGCGCCCGATGAGCACGCCGTCGCAGTTCGTCTCGCGCCAACGCCTGAAGGCGTCCTCGACCGTCACCACGTCGCCGCTGCCCGAGACCGGGACGCCGACGGCCTCCTTCACCTGCCTGACCAAGTCCCAGTCGGCCCAGCCCTTGTAGGCCTGCTCCTTCGTGCGCCCGTGCAGCGCGATGTGCTCGACGCCGCAGGCCTCGGCCATGCGCGCCACCTCGACGGCGTTGCGGTGGCTGTCGTAGAAGCCGGCGCGAATCTTAACCGTGAGCGGGATGGTGATCGCCCGCTTGATCTCTTTGAGGATCGTTTCGAGGCGCGGCAGGTCGCGCAGCAGCCCCGACCCGCCGCCGTGCCTGACCACTTTCGGCGCCGGGCAGCCGCAGTTCACGTCGAGGATGTCGGCGCCGACCTCCTCGGCCATCTCGGCGGCCATCCGCATCCGCTCGGGCTGGCCGCCGAAGATTTGCACGGCGAAGGGGCGCTCGTACTCGTGGAAGCGCATCTGCCGCTTCGACTTCGGGTTGTTGCGCGTCAGCCCCTCGACCGAGATGAACTCCGAGACCGTCAGCCCGATGCCGCCGCGCCGCTTCAGCAGCGCGCGGAACGGCACGTCCGTCACGCCCGCCATCGGCGACAGCACGAGCGGCGGGTTGATCTCGACATCCCGAATTTTAAACGGCTTCATAAGAATGTGGCGCCGGGTCTCGGGTGCCGGGATTCGCCTCCGCGAATCCCGGCGCCCGGCGCCCGTCACCTTCCTTTACTTCCAAAGCTCGACGCCGGTGGCGTCGAAGGTCAGTTCGGTGGCCTCGCCGTCCTTGTCGCGCCTGAGGCGCGCGCCCTCCTTCTCCAAGTGCGTGGCCTCGTCCTCGGTCAGATACTTGACGGCGAACGTGCCCTCGGCGCGGAACTTCAGCTTGTCGGCGTCCTTCGGCACGAAGAACTTGTGGTCGAAGGTGACGCGGACGCTGTCGGCCGCGCCGGCCTCGGGCGCGATCTGCATCCAGCAGCCCTGCGCCTGACAGACGCGCTCGACGACGCCCTCGACGACGACCGCCTTGCCGGCGTACTTCGCCGGCTCCTTCAGCACGTCGGCGAAGGCCACGGCCGGCGACGAGCCGACGGCCGCGCCCCTTTTGATGCGCCCGCCGCCGGCCTTCAAAGCCTCGGCGGCCGACATCTTCTCGCCGCTGCCCTCTTCGGCGCGGCGCGGCGTCGGGTGTTGGTGCTGGTGATCCTGCGCGTTCGAGGCGGCGGCGAGCGAGGCGGCGAGCGCGATGGCGGCGAAGAATGTTTTCGTCACGGAAATCGGTTATCCTTTCGACCAACGTCAGTCTGAGACTTTCGACCGGACACGGATTATAGCAATGCGGCACAGACTCATCCAAAGCGTCGGCGTCGCGTGGACGTGCCTCTTCGCGGCCTTCGTCGTGTGGCTCTACGCGGCCGAGCCGCGCTCGGTGGGCGAAGTGGCGGCGCGCGCGAGCGCGGCGGCCGGAACCTACGAGGTCGACCGCGCGCGCTTCGAGGCGGGGCGCGCGCTCTTCCTGCGCGAGCAGTACGCGGCCGCCCGCGACGAGTGGGCGCGGGCCGACCCGGCCTCGCGCGACGCGCGCACGCAGTTCTACGTCGCCTACTCCTTCTACCGTCAGGGCTGGGGCCGCGTCTACAACGACGACGCGCTCTTCCGTCAGGGCCTCGAAGCGGCGGCGCGCGCCGCCGAACTCGCCCCCAGAGGCGCGCTCGCGGTCGAAGACCCCGAGCTGAAAATCCACACGCCGGCCGAGCTGAAGGCGGAACTCCAACAGGGCCTTGAGCGCACGACCGACGACTTCAACCCGCTGAAGGTTTTCCGCGAGCGTAAATGAATAACCGCGAGAGGAACCGCGCGCTGGTCGAGTCCGTGCTGCTGCCGACGATCTTTTTGACGGTGGCGCTGCTCGGCGGTCTGCGCGTGAGCGCCGAGGCGGGGGCGCTCGTGTTCGTCCCGCCGCCCCTCGTCACGCTGATTCTGGCGGCGATGCTGCTCGCGCTGTTCGCGCGCGGCGGCGCGGTCGTCGTGGGGCGCTGGCTGTCGGCCGAGCACGCGGTGCTCACCAACGTCTCGCACGCGCTGACGCTCGGCGCGCTCTTCTTCGCCTCGGCGCAGAGCTTCAACTCGGTGCTGCCCGAGCGCGGCCTGCTGCGCTGGGTCTTCTCGTTCTTCTTCCTGTGGACGCTCTGGCAGCATCAGTTCGCGCCCCTCGACGCGCGCCGCCTGCTGCGCAGCCTCGCCGCGCTGTTCGGCACGGCCTTCGTCCTCAAGCACATGCTGCTGGCCTCGCTTTACGCGCCCGACGGCGGGTGGCTCAAGCGGCTGGCCGGCGTCGTCCTCGAAGGCGCGACGCTCGGCACGCTCGACGCGCAGCCCTTCGCGCCGGCCACCGGCTACGTCTCCTTCTTCACCCTCGCGCTCTACGTCCTCGGCCTCGCCCTGCTCCCGCCCACGCCCGGAGGCGGGCCGCCCGACGAGCGCCGCGCCGGCGGCGTCATCAACGTCTCCAGTGTGGCGGCGTTCCTCCCCCGCGGGACGTACGCCGCGGCCAAGGCGTGGGTCAACAGCTTCAGCGAGTGGGCGGCCAACGAGTACCGCGCCCAGGGCGTCACCGTGATGGCGCTGTGCCCGGGCTTCACCAAGACCGAGTTCCACGAGCGGATGGACGTCTCGCGCGGGTCCGCGCCGGACTTCATGTGGCTGGACGCCGACCGGTTGGTGACCACCGCCCTCGCCGACTTCGACAGGGGCA
>DATMVI010000710.1:0-4629 GCA_035563275.1 Pyrinomonadaceae bacterium | reverse complement strand
GGGCTCGGGGCGTCCGACGCGCGGCGACTCTTCCGCCACGCCGAGGGCTTCCTCGACCGCGGCGGCGCGGCCGCGCAGCACGCGCTCACGGCCGGCGGCGAGGTGCTGCGCGTCGCGCCCGAAGCCTTCGACGACTGGGCGCGGCTGCTGCGCGCCGTGGCCGAGCACAGCAACGCCGCGCTGGTCGCCCTCGCGCGCTCGACGCCCGGCTTCTTCCGCGCCGCGGCCGAAACGCGCGGGGCCTCCGACGCGGGCGACGCCCTCCGCCGCGTGCTCGCCGCCGCCCGCGAGGTGGCGCGCGTCGACGCCGAGGCGGCCATCTCCTGCTTCCGCTCGGCGCCCGCGGCCCTGCGCGCGACCACCGTCGAGCAGTTCGAGCGCTGGGCGCGCGAAGGTCTGGAACTTGAGAACGCCAGCCCGCGCGCGCGCCGCAGCTACTACGCGCTCGAAACCCGCCGCAGCAACGAGCAGTTGCAGAGCGGCGGCCGCGGCCTCGCGCTCGAAGAGGTCGCGCAGACGCTCAGGCTCTACGTCGAGGCTCTGACGGGCCGCGCCGTCGAGGTCGCGCCCGTCGCCACCGTCCCCGAAGAGCAGCGCATCGGCGACGGCCGCACCATCCACCTGCCTTCGGCCGTCGACGAGTTCGACGACGACGAGCTCGACTTCCGCCTCTACAAAGTCCTCGCCGCGCACGCCGCCGGCCAGATCGAGTTCGGCACGCACGAGCGCGAGACGGGCGACCTGCGCGCCGCCTTCGCCGCGCTCGCCGAACTCTACGCGCCCGAGAACGTGGACGCGCTCGACGCCTTCTCGCTCGGCGGCTACATCAACGACCCGGCGGGGGGCGAGCGCGCCCTCACGCCCGAGGAGGAGGCGCGCCTCGCCGCGCAGGCGAAGCGCACTCTGCCCGAGGGCGGCGACTACCGCGCCGTGCTCGCGCTCTTCCCGCAGAAAGGTCTGGCCGCGCGCATCTTCGGCACGCTGGAGAACGGCCGCATCGACCGGAGGCTGCGGCGCGCCTACCGCGGCCTCGCGCGCGACCTCGACCTCGTGCGCGCGCGCCTGCGCGAGGGCCGGCCGCGCATCGCCTCAGTCCCCATCAACGTCGTCCCGTTCGAACTGCTCTTCCAGATCACGCTCTGCGGCGGCGCGCTCGACGACGCGCGCGGCTTCTACGGCCAGATCGTCTCCGAACTCGAAGCCATCGTCGCCGACTACCTCGGCTCACCGCGCGCCGCTGTCGCCGACACCTTGATGGCGACGAGCCGCGTCTACGCGCTGTTCCAGTCGGCCGTCCCCGAGATGACCGAGCGCCGGCAGCAGCAGGACGAGGAGGCCGGCGCCGACGAGCAGACCGGCGCGCAGTCGAACCTCGAACGCGAGGGCGACGAACGCGAGGAGACCGCGGACGAGGCGCGCCGCCGCCGGCAGACGGACGCGCGCGAACTCTTCAACGCGTGGGCCGCGGCCGAGTCGCGCGACCCCGACGGCGAAGAGTCCGTCACCGGGGCCGAGCGCTGGACTTCGTCCGAGATGCCCGAGCAGGAGTTGGAGGCGGGCGAGGAGGCTTTCGAGTACGACGAGTGGGATCGTGATCTGTCCGACACGCGCGTCGGCTGGTGCCGCGTCGTCGAGAAGCGCGTCCGGCGCGGCGAGCGCTCCTTCGTCGAACTCACGCGCTCGCGCTACCGCGGCGTCATCTCCTCGATCCGCCACCAGTTCCAACTGATGCGCCCCGAGAGCCTGCGCCGCGTCCCGAACGAATTGGACGGCGACGACTACGACCTCGGCGCGCTCATCGACTACGTCGTCGACCGGCGCGCCGACGGCCAGCAGTCCGAGCGCATCTACACCCGGCGCCTGCGCCGCGAGCGCGACGTGGCCGTCTCCTTCCTCCTCGACCAGTCTTCGTCCACGGCCCGCACCATCGGCCGCCACCCCTTGCAGCCCTACACGCACCCCGGCCGCCGCATCATCGAGGTCGAGAAGGAGGGCTTGGTGCTGATGAGCGAGGCGCTCGAAGCCGTCGGCGACCCCTACAGCATCTACGGCTTCACGAGCGAGGGGCGGCGCAACGTCAAGTTTTATGTCATCAAGGACTTCGGCGAGCGCTACGCCGACGAGGTCGAGCGCCGCATCGGCGGCATCAACTACCAGAACAACACCCGGCTCGGCGCGGCCGTCCGCCACGCCGCCGCCCGCCTCGCGCGCCAAGAGGCCCGCACCCGCCTCCTCATCGTCCTCTCCGACGGGCGCCCCTACGACCACGACTACGGCGACGCCCGCTACGCCCGCGAGGACACCCGCGAGGCTTTAAGGCAGGCCCGCCTCGACGGCATCACCCCCTTCTGCATCACCATCGACCGCGACTCCGAGGCCGAACTCCGCGACCTCTACGGCGAAGTGGGTTACACCATCATCGACGACGTGCTCTCCCTGCCCGAGCGCATGCCGGCGATCTACCGTCGCCTGACGACGTGAGGCGGCAACCTTGCGCGCGCCGCCGCCGTATAAGGGCGGGCGCCCGCGATTGAGCTTAGAGGAAAGGTGTTCGGGCGACTTATGACTCAGGTTCCCTCTTTCGGCCGCTTCACGTTGACGCTGGCCGCGGTGGTGGTGGCGCTCTGCCCGCTGTCGGTCGCCGCGCGCGGCGGGTCGGAGGACATGGAAGGCGATAAGCGCTTCGCCGCGTCGGGCGGGGCGCGCGTGCATTACCGCAGTTTCGGGAAGGGCGAGGAGGCTGTGGTCTTCGTCCACGGCTGGACGTGCGACTGGACTTTCTGGCGCGCGCAGATTCCGGCCTTCTCGAAGAACGTGCGCGTCATCGCCTTAGACCTCCCCGGCCACGGCGAGAGCGAGCGGCCCGCGGAGAAGTCGGCCTACACGATGGACTCGTTCGCGCGCGCCGTCGAGGCCGTGATGCGCGACGCGAAGGTGCGCCGCGCCGTGCTCGTCGGCCACAGCATGGGCGCGCCGGTCGTGCGGCAGTTCTACCGCCTCTTCCCCGAGAAGGCGGCGGGGCTCGTCTTCGTGGACGGCGCGCTGTGGTCGTTGGTGCCGCCCGCGATGGCCGACCAAATCCTCGGCTCGATGCGCGCCGACTACGAGAAGGTGCGGGGGCCGATGCTGGAGGGCATGCTGCGGCCGATGCGCTCGGACGCCGAGCGCGAGCGGGTCAGGGCGGCGATGACGCGGACGCCGGCGCACGTCGCGGTCGCCGCGATGGAGGGGATGATGGACGAGGCCAACTGGAAGGAGGACGCGATCAAAGTGCCGGCGCTCGTCGTGCTCGCGCGCTCGCCCTTCTGGCCGGCCGACGCCGAGCAGCGCTTCCGCCGCCTCGCGCCCGAGCTCGACTTCCTGATGTGGGACGGCGTCAGCCACTTCCTGATGATGGACAGGCCGGCGGAGTTCAACCTCGCCCTCTCGACGTTCATCGGGGGCCGCAAACTTTTGCCTCGGAAATGACAGAAGCCGTGCCACTCCCCTTCCGGTTGAAAGTCCACCTCTAAAGCGGAAGGGTGCCAAGTGTCGGGTGACGGTGAAGAAGCAGGTCGCTTTTTCTCCGTCGCCCGTCGCCTTTTAGTTTCTGTCCCCGCCGCCGTGCTTCATGTCGTAGAGCTTGCGGTGCGTGCAAGCAGCAGCGCCGGCACGCCGCCCCGTAACCCGCGACCTTCAACAGACGCCTCGCCCACTTCCCGGCCGTCGCAGTCTCGACCTCCGCGCGGGGAGAATCTTCGTCAGCCACTCGCGCGAGATTCCGGAGGCGAAATGGTCACGGCCGCGGGGCGCGGCGTTTTTCGATTATTTCCGGCCTTTTGCCTTCCTTTTCGGCGCTGGGTTAAGATGGCCGGCGAGCAGAATCGTGGAGGGGTAGCCTAATGGTAAGGCAGTAGTCTTGAAAACTACCGGGAGAAATCCCTTGCAGGTTCGAGTCCTGTCCCCTCCGCCAACGTTGGAAGTTCCGTCCGTCGAAGCCGCCCGCCCCCCGCAAAGTGGCGTTGGCGGCTTCGGCCGTTTCGGGCCGGCGGGGGCTGACGGGGGAAGGCGCGGATGATGATGAGTGTCTTGCTGTTCGGGATGCTGGCGCTGCGGCAGGAGGGCGACAACGTCTTGCGGCGTTTGTGGCGCTGGACGCTGCCGGTGCGCGACTACTTCAACTTCAAGTGGGAGCTGGGCAACTTCGTCTTCTCCATTTCGAGCATCGCGCTCGGCTTCGCCGTCTTCCTGCTCGCGCTCGTCGCCTCGCGCTACCTGCGCTCCTTCCTCGAACGCCGCATGCAGGCCCACCCGCACCTCGACCCCGGCGTGCAGTTCACCATCCTGCGGCTCGTCAACTACATCGTCGTCCTTGCCGGCGTGGTCGCGGGGCTGAGGATCGCCGTCGGGGCCGACTTCACGTCGCTGGCCGTCATCTTCACGGCGCTCTCGGTCGGCATCGGCTTCGGCCTCCAGTTCATCGCCGGCGACATCGCGGCCGGCTTCCTGCTGCTCTTCGAGCGCCCGGTCAAGGTCGGCGACTTCATCACCGTCACCGGCCCCGACAGCAAGATCATCGACGGCAAGGTGATCTCCATCAACCTCCGCACCACGGTCGTCCAGAACAACGACAACGTCTCGGTCATCGTC
>DATMVI010000709.1:0-15601 GCA_035563275.1 Pyrinomonadaceae bacterium | reverse complement strand
GGATGCTCGTCACCGGCGACCCGAAGAACCAGATCGTCAGCGTCCCCGGCATGGGCCAGATACTCCTGCCGACGTTCGCGCTGGCGGCGGCCGGCGCGTGGCTCGCGCTGCGCCGCGGGCGCGCGGGCGCGTGGTGGCTCTTCGTCCTCTACGCGCTCCTCGCCTCGGTCGTGCCCGCCTCGCTCACGAAGGAGTACTTCCACACGCTCCGGCTCGCCGCGCTCCCCGTCTTCGTCGTCGCGCTCACCGCGCCGGCGCTCGCGCGCCTCGCCGAAGGCGCGGGGCGGGGCGGCGGACGGCGCGCGCTGCTCGTCGTCGTCGTCCTACTCACGCTCGCGCAGGGCGCGGCCTTCCAGTGGCACTTCCACGCCCGCGGCCGCACGCCGCAGCGGCTCCACGAGTTCGACGCCGACTACCCCGCGAAGATTTTCCGCGCCGCGCTCGACGCGGCCGGCGCGCGGCCCGTCCACCTCGCCGACGCGAGCGCCATCCCCGGCTACATACAGGCTTACTGGTACGCGACCGTCGAGGGCGTCCCGCTCGAACGCTTCGTGCGGCTCGACCCGACCACGCCCGCGCCGGCCGACTCCGTCGTCATCACCACCGAGGCCACCTGCCCGCGCTGCCGCCTCCTGAGCGAGACCGAGCCTTACAGGGTCTACGTCGCCGAGGGGCCGCCGGGGCCCGCGCCCGCGCCGCTGCCCGCGGAAGGCTTCCGCGCGGCGATCAGCGTCGCCGCGCCGCCGCCGACGCTGCGCGCCGGCCGCCCGTTCGAGTTGAGCGTCGTCGTCCGCAACGACGGCGCGGCCGCGTGGCGCGCGCGCGAGCGCGACGGCGAGCCGTACCAGTTGAGCCTCGGCAACCACTGGCTCGATCCCGCGGGCCGCGTCCTCGTCAACGACGACGGCCGCGCGCGCCTGCCGCGCGACCTCCGCCCCGGCGAGGAGGCCGCCTTCACCCTCCACGCCAACGCCCCGAACGCCCCCGGCGAATACCTGCTCGAACTCGACATGCTTCAGGAGGGCGTCTCGTGGTTCGGCCCCAAAGGCTCGCCCACGGCGCGCCTGCCCGTGCGGGTGGAATGAAAGAGTAGACAGTAGTCAGTAGTCAGTAGTCAGTAGGCTCCGCGCCGCGACGGCTGACGCCGACACGCCGACGATTCATTAGCGAAGGTTTTTCTACTGACTACTGACTACTGTCTACTGTCTACTGACTACCGTCTACTCCCTCTCTTCATCGCCTCGGCGTAAACCTCAAGCGTCATGCGCGCGGTGCGCTCCCACGAGAAGCCGGCGGCGCGGCGGAGGCCGGCCTCGGCGAGCGCGCGGCGCGCGGCGGCGTCGTCGAGGATGTCGAGGAGGGCGCGCGTGAGGCCGTCTTTGTCGGCGGGGTCGAAGAGGCGGGCCGCGCCGCCCGTGACCTCGGCGACCGCGGCCGAGCGCCCGGCGACGACCGGCGCGCCGCAGCTCATCGCTTCGAGCGGCGGCAGGCCGAAGCCCTCGTAGACGGACGGGTAGACGAAGGCGCGGCACGAGGCGTAGAGGGCGCGCAGGTCTGCGTCCGAGACGTAGCCGGTGAGGACGACGCGGTCGCGGGCCGGCGAGCCTTCGAGCCGCGCGAAGAGCGCCTCTTCGAGCCAGCCGCGCCGGCCCGCCACCACGAGCCGCAGCCCCGCGCCGGGGCGCGCGCGCAAGACCTCCTCGAAGGCTCCGACGAGCAGCGGCAGATTCTTGCGCGGCTCGATGGTGCCGACCGCGAGCAGAAACTCTTCGCCCGCGCCGAGCCGCCGCCGCGCCTCGGCGGTCTCCTCGAACCCCGCGGGGCGGAAGCGGTCGCGCGCCGCCTCGGGCACGGCGAAGACTTTCGAGGGCGCGAGTTTGAGCAGCGCGCACGCCTCGCGCCGCACGCTCTCGGTCGGCGTGAGGACGGCGTCGGCCGCGCGCGCCATCAGCGGCAGACGCCGGCGCGCGCGCCGCACGCGCGCCCGCTCGTGCGCCTCGGGGAGCGCGAGCAGCGACAGGTCGTGGATCGTCAAGACCCGCGCCGCGCCGCGTAGCGCGGCAGCCCGGCCGCGAACCAGCGGCGGCCCACGACGCCCACGCGCACGCGCGCCAGCGCGAGGTTCGCCGGCAGCGACGCGCGCTCCTCCTCGCCCAATTCGATCTCGGGGTAACGCGAAGGGTAGGACAGCTCGAACTCTTCGGCCGGCGCGGCCCGCGCCAGCGCCCGCGCCAGCTCGAACGTGTAGTGGCCGACGCCCGTGCGCGGCTCGGTGAGCGGGATGGCGTCGAGGCCGATGAGCATAAAAAGCAGTAGACAGTAGACAGTAGACAGTAGACAGTAGAAGAACTTTCGGGGGCGGCCGTTGACGCTTATCAACTCAACGGCCGCCCCCGAACCTACTGGATACTGTCTACTGTCTACTGACTACTTCGCTAGTTGATCGTGATGCGCGGGGCCGTGTCGGCCGGGCGGCTGCTGAAGGTGCCGCCCGCGCCGAGGTTGACGGTGATGACGACGGGCACGTCGCCGGCGTTGTTGAGCGAGGCCGGGAGGCGGACGACGATCTGGTCGAAGCCCGGCGTCTGCGAAGGCCCGACCGAGACGATGGCGTCGCCCGACAGGTCGGTGTTGCCGATGCGCACCGTCACCTGAGCGCGCTGGACGCCGCGCACGCCCGTCACGAAGAAGAGCACCTCGGTCGGCACCGTCTCGGTCTGCGTCGAGGAGCAGTTGCCGCCGGCCGAGCCGACGGGCCGCGGCGTGGTCTCGTTGAACGGCTCGCCCGGCGAAGTGATGCAGGGGTTCGTCACGTTGAGCGCCGCCGCCCGGCCGCCCGGCCCGTTCGTCGAGGTGAAGATGTCGGGCTGCGCCGCGTTGAGCAGGAGCGTGGTGCGCGTGATCGTCCCGTTGTTGTGGATGACGACGTTGAGCGGCGTCGCCGAGCCGGCCAGCCCCGGCGGCACGACGAAGTTGATCTGGTTCGGCGCGATGAAGAAGAGGCCGGCGGCCGAGTCCTCGACCGACACCGAGACGTTGTTGAGCTCGACGGGCAGCGGCGGCCGGCGGCGCGACTCGTGCGCGTCCGTGCGGCTCACCTCGCGCGTGACGGGCGCGAGCGTCAGGGCCGAGCGCGCGATGCCGAGCATGCCGGGCGCGAGGCCGGTGACGGCCGGGCTGGGGCTGGGCTGCGGGCTGGCGGCGACGACGGGGCGGTTGCTCGCGCCCGTCGAGAAGCTGACGGCGGCCGGCGTCGGGCTAGCCGGGGTCGAAACGTCGGGCCGCGGCATGAAGAGGTAGAACGCCTCGAACGCGCCGCCGTCGGCCACGGGGGGGTTGCCGCCGCCGAGCTCGAGCGTCGAGGTGAAGGCCATGCGGCGGACGGTCTCGCTCGGCAGGGGCTGGAGCGCGTCGAAGTTGCCGCGCAGCCGCGTCAGGCGCGAAATCTGGTTGGGCGCCGAGACCGGGGCCGAGAAGATTTGCGCGGGCCGCCGGCCGCCGGTCTGGGCCGGGTTGAGCCCGGCCGTGTCGCCGACCGCGGCCACCGTGCCGTCGGGGCGCAGGTTCAGGATCGAAGAGAAGACGATGCGCGAGTTGTCGGCCGTGAAGGTCGGCCAGCGCAAAAGGTTGTCCGACGGCTGGTCGTCGGGCGGGCGCGCGGCCACCTGCGTGTAGCTCTGCGAGACGACGTTGTAGATGTAGATGCCGCTGCGCACGTCCAGCTCGGTGACGGCCCCGGTCGCGCTGAAGACGGCGAAGGACTCGAAGGCGAGGAGCTGGCCGTTGCGGCTCAGGCGCTTGCCGGGGCTGAGGAAGTTGACGCTGACGCCGAGCAGCTCAAGGTTCGTGTGCGGGGTCGTGGACGTGACGCGGCGCAGGCCCTCGACGGCGTTCGTGCCGGGGTTGAAGCCGGCGACGTAGATTTCGCCGTTGCCCTGACCGGCCGCCGGCTCGGCCGCGCCGCCCGCGGCGAAGTCGGCGTTCGAGAAGAAGGCGAGGCGGCGGCCGTCGGATGAGAGCGACGGGTTGTTGTTGAAGACGAGGCGCGGGAGGGGCTGGCCGGCGACGGGCACGTCGGCCGAGGCGGTCGCCTGCGCGAACGTGCCGCCCGCGGCGTCGAGGTTCGTGTCCTCGTAGATGAAGATTTCCGAGTTGCCGTCGGCGTTGCCCGTGCCGAGGTTGCCGGAGCGGGCGCGCGAGTGGAAGGCGATGATGACGGCGTCGTTCGAGCTGGCGTCGGTGTCGTCGCTGACGGCCGGGGCGTCGTTGTCGCGGGCGAAGAAGGGGGCGACGTTGGCCGCGCCGCGGGCCGGCGGGGCCGAGGCCGGCGTGTCGGTGATGCGGTGGATGGTGCCGTTGGCGAGGTCGGCGAGCGGCACTTCCTCGCCGCTCGTGAGGTCGCGCGGGGCCGGCTGCGGAATCTCGTAGAGCCAGATTTCGGTGTTGGCGTCCTGCCGCAGGCCGGCGACGTTGGCCTGCCCGTCGAAGGACTTCGGCGTCAGGCTCGTGCCGTCCACGTAGGCGTTCGAGATGAAGACGAGGTAGCGGCCGTCGAAGCTGATCTGCGGGCGGATGTTGACGACCTCGACCTCGATGTTCGAGCGCTCGATGGGCGAGAGCGCGGGGTTGACGAGGGCGCGGGTGGTGTCGGTGATCTGGAAGATGCGGCGCTGCGCGTAGTCGAGCAGGAAAATCTCCTGATTGCCGTCCTCGTTGTTGCGGCCGCGCGTGACGATCTGCCCGGAGGAGTTGCGGACGTGCGGCGTGCGCTCGGTCGAGATGTCGCCGTTCGACTCGATGACGACGAAGCGGCCGCTGGCGTCGATGTCGGAGGCGTGGGCCTGACGCTGGATGGGCGCGGGCGGCGTCGGGCTGGGCGACGGGCTCGGCGTCGGCGTCGGCGAGGCCGAGGCGGGCGGCACCGGCGGGATGGTCGCGTTGGTCAACTGCACGATGAAGGGGTCGGGCGTCGTGGCGACGTTGGCCTGCGCGCCGGCCAGTGAGTAGACGGCGCAGAAGACGGCGAGCGCCGCGGCGGCGACGGCGCCGACGCGCGACAGACGGGAAGCGTGCTTCACGGAAAACCCTCCGAACGGGATCATAAGTGACGACGGACGAATAATGCCCACGGGAGACGAAACGGGCGGTGACGGCGGCCGGGGCCGCGTGAGCCAAAGAATGGGCATTTTACGCGGAAGCCGGAGGCGCGCGCAAGTAAGGCCGAAAAACGGTGGCCGCGCGCCGGGCGGCGGGCGCCGGGGAAGACAGTTTATTTTCCCCCGGCGCCCGGCGCGCGGCGCGCGGCCACCCTTTTTTTACCGGCCGAAGCGCTGGCGGTACTCGATGGAGATGATGAACGCCTTGACCATCTCGGCGGCCTGATAGTTGCCGCCGAACTGGTTGAGCTTGTCGAGCCAGCCTTGCCACCCCGCGAAGCTCCGCGCGCCGCCGTCGTCGGGGTTGCGGCGCAGGTAGCCGAAGTACTGCATCAGCACGAACGCCTTGCGGAACTCGTTGTCGCGCAGGTTCTGATCCTCGGCGACGCGGCGCAGGGCGCGGGCGCGCGCGTTCACGTCGGCGCTCGTGGCCGCCCCGCCGAACTCGTTAATGGCCGCCTGCCGCTCGTTCGCGCTCAGGACGTTGCCGGCGTTGGCGTTGAGCGCGTCGACGAACTGCGCGGGCGTGAGCGCGACCGGGTGCGCCGTCTTGAAGCGGCCGCGGTTGACGAAGGCGAGGGCGAACGCCTGCTTGTTGGCTTCGAGCTTCGCGGGCCAGCCCGGCGAGTTGACGACGACGCCGCGCCCGATCTCCTGCGTGTCGCGCATGAACTCGGCGAAGCGGACGGGGACGGGGACGGCCGGCGGGTTGATGTCGCCGTGGGCCGCCTTGTAGAAGCGGTAGACCAGATAGCCCGTCTCCTGAAACTCGATGGAGAGGAAGAAGGCCGCCGACGTGTCGATGCGCTTCACGTCGCGGCAGGCGGTGTTGCCGCCGCAGGCCGCGATGCCGTTGGCCCAGAAGGCGATGCCCCCGCCGCCGACGCGGTTGAGGAAGTCGTTGTAGTGCTGCTCGACGAAGTGGGTGGGGTCGTCGCTCGGGTTCGTGGTGAGCCCCGCCGCGTCGTCGTCCTGAATGGCGACCTGTATGCTCGACTCCGGGCCGACCGCGGTGCCGACGGGGTCGGTCAGCGAGACGCTGAAGCGCTCGGCCGGGTCTTCGTCGTAGAAGTCCTCGGTGATGGGCACGGAGAAGGTCTCGGTGGCGTCGCCGGCCGCGAAGTTGAGCGTGCCGCTGGCGAAGGTGTAGTCGCGCAGGCTCGTCGCCCCGCCGTCGGAGGTGTGGTAGGCGACCGAGGCCGCCTGCGAGAGGTTGCCCGCGCGCGTCACGGTGATGTCGATCTGCCCGGCCCCCTCGGCGACCGTGCGGAGGGCCTCGCCCGCGATGTTCACGGTGTTGGCCGGGAAGTTGTCGTCGTCCACGATGGTGAGCGTCGCCGCGGTGTTCGCGCCGAGCGTCGCGCCCGTCGGGCTGGAGGTGAGCTGGACGCCCACGGTCTCGTTCGGCTCGATGTTCGAGTCGTTGTTGATGCGGACGGCGAGGACGGCGCGGGCGACGCCGCGCGGCAGGGTGATGTTGCCGGCCGAGACGACGTAGTCGGAGCCGGCCGTGGCCGTCCCGCCCGTGGTCTGGTAGCTGACGGTCTGCGTCGTGTCGAGGTCGCCGGTGCGCGTGATGAGGACGCCGGCCGTGCCGTCGCGTTCGAGGCCGCTGAAGGTGGTGGTCGCGAACTGGATGACGGCGGGCTCGGTGACGGCCGGGCGCGGCGTGAAGGTGACGGTCTGCGCGTTGGTCAGATTCTTGAGCGCGTTCTCCGAGGTGTGCGAGGCGACGACGTAGGCGTCGGGCTCGCCGCCCGAGATGCCGACGACGGGGAGCAGGCGCGTGTTGGTCGGCGCGGACTGGCCCGAGCCGTAGCGCATGACGATGACGCCGTTCGAGCGCAGCTCGATCTCGAAGTTGATGGGCTGCTCGCCGCGGGTCTGCCCGCCGCCGAGCGGGGTGTTGAAGGTCACGCCCTGCCAGCGGAAGATGACGCGCGTCGAGTCCGGCTGGACGACGAAGACGCCGCCGTTGCTGCGGTCGGTGCGGATGTCGTCCCACATGCCGGCGATCATGGCCTGCCCGTTGAGGCCGACGACGGTGCCGCGCGCGTCGAGGCCGTCGACGCCGTCACGCGGGATGGGCGTGAAGTAGAGCGCGCCGTTGCTGGAGACGTTGACCGAGGAGCGGTTCTGGCCGAAGTAGGGGAAGCTGAAGGGCAGTTGGTGGGCGTCCTTGAATTTGTCGTCGCCGACGAGTTCGGGGAGCGCCGTGCCGCCCGACGAGACCGACTCGGGCGCGCCGAGCGCGACGGTGTAAGGGTCGGTCGCGGCGCTCTGCGTGGCCGTGACGGGCACGCTCGCGACGCTGGTGTTGCCCGAGTCGTCGAAGGCGCGCAGCTCGATGCTGCCGGTCAGGTTCCGGAAGGGGATGTTGACGACGGCGGTCTGCGTCGTGCCGGCGGCGGCCGGGAGCAGGGTCGTCGGCATGACGACGCGGCGGTTGTCGGGGTAGACGAAAAGGAAGTCGTAGTCGGCGGCCGTGCCGCTGTTGCCGTCGTCGCCGGGGGCCGTCCACCGGAGCGTGACGGCGCGGCCGTTGCGCCCCGACACGCTCAGGCCCGAGGGCGCGGCCGGGGCGGTGCGGTCGTTCTCCAGCGCGCGCGTGACGGCGGCGTGCGCGTTGAGGCGGCGGCCCGTCGTGGTGCGGTTCAGGAGCGTCGGCAGCACGTCGCCGGTGTAGGCCAGCACGCCGCGCAGGTTCCGCACGGGGATGGTCGCGTTGACGGAGAGGACGAGGGCCGCGGCCCCCGCGACCTGCGGCGAGGACATCGAGGTGCCGTTGAAGTTGGCGTAGGCCGCGCTGGGCACGGTGCTCAGGATGCCGGAGCCGGGCGCGCCCATCGAGACGACGCGCGCGCCGAAGTTGGAGAAGCCGGAGAGGCCGTCGGCGGAGGTCGTCGAGGCCACGGCGAGGACGTTCGGCAGCTCGTAGCTGGACGGGAAGTGCGGCGTGCCGAAGTTGTCGACGGCGTCGTTACCGGCCGCGGCGACGAAGAGGATGTCGGCGTTGCCGAGCGCCTGAATGGCGTTGAAGGCCGACTGCGAGAAGCCGGCCCCGCCGTAAGAGTTGTTGGTCACGCGGACGTTGATGCCGCGCCCCTTGAGCACCCGGACGTAGTTGTAGCCGTTGATGATGGTGGAGGTCGCGCCGCCGCCGTCGCCGCCGAGCACCTTGACGGACATGATGCTGACCTGCCAGTTGACGCCCGAGACGCCCGCGCCGTTGTTGCCGCGCGCGCCGATGATGCCGGCGACGTGCGTGCCGTGGTCGTCGCCCTCCTCGCCGTCGAAGACGGTGCGGTCGTTGTTGGCGAAGTCCCAGCCGTTCACGTCGTCGACGAAGCCGTTCACGTCGTCGTCCTGCCCGTTGCCGGGAACCTCGCCGGGGTTCGTCCACGCGTTGGCCTGAAGGTCGGGGTGGCCCAAGTCCACGCCGCCGTCGAGGACGGCGACGACGACGCCGTTGCTGCCCGTCGTGATGTCCCACGCCTGCGGCGTGCGGATGCGCTGGTGCGCGTACTGGTCGCCGAAGCGCGGGTCGTTCGGCGTGGCGGACGCGCGCCAGATGTAGTTCGGCTCGGCGTAGAGCACGTCGGGGCGCGCGTTTAAGGCGGCGACCGCGTCGAGAGTCTCTTCGGACGGGACGCGCGCGAGGCGCAGGCCCTCGACCAGCTCAGACCCGCCGAAGCGTTCCACGTCCGAGTAGATGACGCCGCCGTCCTTGCGGCTCAGGCGCACGGCGGTCTTCGAGGCGTCGGCCACGGCCGCGTCTTCGCGGAAGCGGACGAGCACCTCGCCGGGGACGAACTCCAGCTTGGCGCGCCCCGCGGGCGCGGCGGCCGGGGCCCCGGTCTGCGCGCGGGCGACGCCGCGGCCGGGCAGCCCGGAGGCGACGAGCAGGGCGGCGATGAAGGCCGTGAGAGCGCGGCGCAGGCCGTGCGCGGAAGGACGCGGGAAACGATTTTTCGATCTCACACTACACTCCACGGCAGCGAGGGGCTGCGACGAGGCGACGGGTTAAGGCCCGACGGTTTTATGTCAGACCCGCGGTGAGAGCCGAGCCGTTGGGAACGTTGACGCCGGAGACAAAGGTCGCGGCGCGGAGCGCGCGCCGCAGGGCCGCACGACTGTTCTGGGACTTGCGCCGGGCCGGGGACGGGGTTTGCCTGAAAACGCCCGCTTTTCGACGCCCGAAGGCGCTCCGAGGTTGCTTGCAGTTTAACACATTGCGGACTGGGGGTTGCGGATTGGGGGTTAAGGAGCGGCGAGCGTTCGGTTCGGCGAGTCGCTTACTCAACCTCTTCCGAGCCGCGAGCCGCAATCACCTCAAGTGCTGGCCGATCTGCTCGGTGCCGAAGGTGCCGATGCCGTTGAGGCGGAAGCTGAAGACGACGCGGTTCTCCTGACGCAGCCCGACGTTGAAGGTGTAGTTCTGCGTCGTCACCGCGCAGCAGTCCCACGTGTAGCCGAGCGTGACGACCGAGCTGACCAGAGAGGAGCTGCCCTGACCGGGCCGGTTCTGGAAGTCGAAGAAGAAGCTCGCGCCGCCGAACAGCCCGCGCTCGCGGTCGCCGACGAAGACCGACGGACTCCACTGCGAGCCTTGCAGCGTGCCCGGCTCGTTGCCGCGGCGGTCGCTGAACTGGCGCAGGGAAGGCGCGAGCGTGACGGCGCGCGTGTAGTAGAAGGTCTGGAAGGCTTCGATGGCGCGCAGCACCTGCATGCGGCGGATGAGGCCGAAGCTGACGGCGAGGTTGCGCAGGCCGCCGCCCTCGCCGAGCGTGTCGATGTCCGTGCGCACGTCGGTGAACAACTCGCTCACGTTGCGTACGGGGCGGCGCAGGCGGGCCTCGATGTTGAGCGGCGAGAAGCGGCGCGGCACGCCGCCGTAGGTGAAGCCGGAGAAGGTGTTGAGCGGGTAGAACTGGTTGCGGCGGCCGGGGACGAGCGCGCCGCCGAAGGTCGGGTCGAAGAAATACTTCTGCCGCAGCGTGATGGAGAGGAACTCGTAAGGCTGCTGGGTGAGCGGCGAGGGCCGGACGCCCTCCTCCTCGTCCTCCTGCGCCTGCGCGCGCCGCCGCTCCTCCTCGCGCCGGCGGGCCTCGCGCTCGGCGCGGGGGTCGAGGATGGGCCGGCCGAACACGTCGCGCTCCTGCACGCGGCCGGAGACGCTCTCGGTCGAGCGGCGCGAGAAGAAGCGGTTGGTGACGCCGTACTCGATCTCGTTGGTGTCGGCGATGGCGTCGAGGCTGTCGAAGCGGATGATGCGGTGGAAGTTCGAGACGCCGCCGATGCGCCGGTAGGTCAGGTACGGCTCGACGACGTGGCGGAACCAGAAGGAGCCTTCGCGGCGGAAGTTGCGCGCGAGGGCCGGCGGCCGCACGTCGAGGTTGAACTCGGCGTAGCCGCGCACCACGTCGCGCGAGAGCACGAGGCGCGTCGGCGCTTCGAGCGAGTTCGAGTAGTAGGTGCCGCGCAGGCGCGCCGTGGCCGTGATGCCCCACCCCGACACGTCGAACGGCACGCTGAACTTCGGGTGCACGTCGAGGCGCTGGACGATCGAGGGCGTGATGATCGGGTTCTGGTTCCCCTCGGCGAGGAAGGTGGCGAGGTCTTCGACCGTCTCCTTGCGGCTGACGCCCTCCATGCTCGTCTCCAGAGAGAAGTAGAGCGGGAGCTTCTCGGCGAGCGTGGCGAGCGGGCTCGGCCGCTTGTCGAAGGAGACGCTGGGCAGCGAGCGCGTGCGGACGCGCACCGTCGGGATGGAGGTGACCTGCGTGCGCGCGAGGAAGTTGAAGGAGTAGTCGCCGAAGTTCTTGTTGACGAAGACCTGCGAGCGCTCCTCGGGCGAGATGGCCTGCTGGATGGAGTCGGAGAAGACCTGCCGGAAGGCGAGGTTCGAGGTGATGTTCACGTCGGCGGCGGCGAGGAACCCGTTGGGGAAGTAATGCACGCCGTCGATGTAGAAGCTCGACCCGCCCTGATCCGGGTTCTGGTCGTCGGCCTTCGCGCCGAAGATGCGATCCTTGACGGCGTAGAAGCCGAGGTTGAGGTAGGAGCGCGAGTTGGCGCGGGTGCGCAGGTCGGCCCCGAAGCCGAGGCCCCTGCCCGTGAAGATGTCGTTGCGGAAGGTGATGTCGGCCGAGCGCCCCAGAGTCTGGTAGTAGCCGTTCGTCAGCCGGAAGCCCTTCTTGCCCGAGCCGGAGAAGGTCGGGGTGAGAAAGCCGGAGGCGCGGTCGCGCGGCTTGAGCGAGATCGAGGCGTAGGGGAGGAAGCCGACGGGCACGCCCTTGACTAAAAACTTGGGCCGGCGGATGCGCACGCGGTCGTTGAGCGTGATGGTGGCGCGCACGGCCCTGAAGCTCCACTTCGGCACCTCGTCGTCGCCGCAGGCCGTGACCTCGCCGTTGGTGACGACGATCTTGGTGCCCGAGACCTTCTCGACGCGGTCGGCGGTGAAGTAGATGACCGTGCCGTCGTCGGTCTGGTTCGAGAAGCCGGTGGAGTTCTCGAACGAGCCGGTCTTGGTCCGGTAGTCCCACTGCGCGCGCGAGCCGGTGATGCGCTGGAACTCGCCCTGATCGAAGACGACGTTGCCCTCGGCGACGACGAGGTTCTTCGCCTCGTAGACCGTCACCTTGTCGGCCTGTAGGCGGTAGATGCCGACGCGCGCGTCCACGTTCCCCTCGTAGACGACGACGCGCGCGTCCTCGGGGCCGGTCACGTCGCTGCGCTCGGCGCGCACGTCCAGCTCGTCGAGCGGCTGCTCGGCCGGCGTCTGCGCGCCCGGCTGCTGCGGCGGGCGCGTGGTGCGCCGCCGAGGCCGCAAGGGGGGCTGATCCTGCGAGAGCGGGTTGACCGAGGGCGTGTCGGTGATGGGGTTGGTGACCTTGCGGTCTACGGGGTTGGTCTGCTGCGCGCGGGCGGCGGCCGAGAAAAGGAGGATGAGCGCCGCAGAGGCGACGAGCGTCCACGCTTGGCATCGCGGGCGGCGGAAGGGGGTGGCGCGCAAGTGTGAGCCGAAGACCTCCGAAGGACGAGCGGGAACGCGTGCGCGGGGCTGGCCGCCCGCGGGCCTCGGGAGAACCGTCGCGCCTTCTCGCTTTGAAACGTGGGCGATGCTAACACGCGCCGCCGAAGCGCCACAAGCAAGCCCCCCGGCGAGCGAGGGCGGCGGGACTCTCCCCCTCGCCGTCCTCGCCGTTTCAGGCTCTGTGGCGCGGCTTGGCCGGGAGTTTGTCGGGGAGGTCGAGCGCGTCGTCTATCAGCACCTCGACGCACACCCCTGCGAGGCGGGCATACGCTAAAAGCACGGGCAGGGGCGGCTCTCCCCTGCCCGTTTCATATTCTGAGATTCTGCCTTGGGTGAGGTCTGCGCCAAGTTCCCTGATTAACTCATTTTGGGAAAGGCCCATCTTTGCCCGAAGCTGAATCAGCTTTTGGGCAAGTCGTTTCGGCTTCAGACGCGGCCCCCTCGCCATCAGGAGTCGCCTCCTGAGAGAAATGCATTGCGCCTAAGCGAAACTTCGATTAGAATGCGGGTGCGTAACTGTTCCGCCGTGAGTCTCCTGTGCTCAACGGCGACGCCCATCACTCAGCTTTGAGGTTGAGGCGAGCTACGCATCCCGTTGCCTGATTTTCAAAGACTGGAACGCGCGGAATATAACACGAAGGGGCTTCACGACTATGGGCATTTACGTCGGGGATTAAGAAAGGGGTGCGCGAGGGGGCGCACCTCCCGAGCGCTCCCGCCTTCGGCCGGAGGCGGGGCGCTGGCGGGGCCGCGCGCGCCGGGTAGGCCCGTCGCGCGGCCCCGCCGTCATTTTGGGCGGAGTTGCGCCCCGCAGAATGGTGTTGACGGGCGCGGCGCGTTGCGATATAAGCCTGCCCGCTGTCAGCCCGCGCGCGCCGGCCTCCACCCACGTCTGGCGCGACCCTCGGCCTTCTTCACGCCGGGTCTTTCCAGCGGGCCACACCGCCGCCGGGAAAACGCGTTGACGCGCCGCAGTGCCCGTGCTACCGTCACGCCCCGACGCACCACCTTGTATCGAACCGCCCGCGTTCGCGCGTTTACCTCGCACACCTCAGCCCCGCCCGCCCCGCCGCCGCGCACCGCACAGAGCCGACGGCCCGGCAGAAAAGGACACGGCCCCATGAACCTCAAACGACCCGCCTCGCTGCTCCCGGCCGCGTCGGCCGCGCTCTTCGCCTCGGCCGTCGTCGTCTACGCCGTGACGACCACGCTCTTCGTCTACCCCGGCCACCTCGAAGGCTGGCAGCCCAACACCGTCGTGACGACGGCCTCGCCCAGCCCCGCGCCCACGGTCGAGTTCGTCAACGGCCCCGGCACGCCGCCGCTCGGCACGGGCAGCGTCGAGCTGCGCGTCGGCTCCGACGGCGACAACGCCGCCGAGATGCGCCAGCCTAACTACAACCTCACCGCGCTCCCCAACCCCAGCCCGACGCCGCCCGCCTCGAACGAGTTGACGGCGCTCTCCTACAGCACCTACGCGCAGGGCGGCGGCAGCGGCGGGCAGACGCCCTACCTCATCCTCAACATTGATAACAACAACGACGGCCTCTTCAACATCGCCTCCGGCGACGACCAGCTCTTCTTCGAGCCGGTCTACCAGAACGGCACCTACCCGACGGTTGACCCGAGCGTCACGATCCCGAACCAGTGCGGCGCGAACCCCGGCTGCGTCACGCCGGGCCAGTGGCAGACGTGGGACGCTTTCAACGGCGGCTGGTGGGCGGTGAGCGCCGGCACGTTCGGCCCGCCGCTCACCACGCTCAGGTTCTACCGGCAGACGCACCCGAACGCGCGCATCATCAACTCGAACTCCGGCCTCGGCGGCATCCGCGTCGTAGCCGGCTTCGGCGCGGGCGCGTGGGACGACTTCGTCGGCAACGTGGACGCCTTCACCATCGGCGTCGGCCCCGACACCACCATCTACGACTTCGAGGCGGCCGCCCCGCCCGCGCCCGCCACCGCCGGCCAACTCCTCATCAGCGAGTTCCGCTACCGCGGCCCCGGCGGCGCCAACGACGAGTTCATCGAAATCTACAACAACACCGACGCGGCGCACGTCGTCACGGCCTCGTCGGGGACGGGCTACGCCGTCGTCGCCTCGTCCACGACGGCCGGCGCGCGCTGCGTCATCCCGAACGGCACGACCATCCCGGCGCGCGGCCACTTCCTGTGCGCCAACTCGCTCGGCTACTCGCTCGCCTCCTACCCCGGCGGCGCGGGGCCGACCACGCCCGACGCCACCTACACCACCAACATCCCGGAGAACGACGGCCTCGGCCTCTTCAACTCGACGACGACCTTCACCGCCGCGACGCGCCTCGATTCGGTGGGGACGACCGCGACGGGCGACCCGCAGTTGCGGGAGGGCGCGGGGCTGCCCACCATCGTCGGCTTCTCGATTGACTACGCGTGGGTGCGCGACTTCTGCGGCAAGGGCGGCAGCACCACGCAGGGCGGCGCGTGCCCGACCGCCGGGCTGCCGAAGGACACGAACAACAACGCGGCCGACTTCTACTTCGTGGACACCAGCGGCACGGCGGCCGGCGGCGGCCAGCGGCTCGGCGCGCCGGGGCCGGAGAACCTCTCCTCGCCCGTCAAGCGCGACACCATCGCCGTTAACTTCATAGACCCCTGCGTCGGCGGGGCGTCGCCGCCGAACCGCGTGCGCGACTTCACCTCCGACCCGGCCAACAACTCCACCTTCGGCACGCTCGACTTCCGCCGCACCATCGTTAACAACACGGGCCAGCCCGTGACGCGGCTGCGCGTACGCATCGCCGACATCTCGACCTTCCCCGTCCCCGCGGGCTACGCCGACCTGCGCGCGCGCACGTCGTCGAACGTGGTCGTCACGGTAGACCGCGCGCCGTGCGGGTCGGGCACGAGCAACGTCACGGCGACGGGGACGGTGCTGGAGCAGCCGCCCTCGCAACCCAACGGCGGCGGCTTCAACTCGACCCTCTCCGTGCCCCTCGCCAGCCCCCTCGCGCCCGGCGCGGAGCTGGACATCCGCATGCTCTTCGGCCTCCAGCAGACCGGCTCCTTCAAGTTCTATCTCAACGTCGAAGCCCTGCCCTGACGAGAAGTGAAAGCGTGTGTCGTAAACCGTAGGGGACGCGTTGAGGGCCGCCGTTACCGGAATGTTTCAGGCAACGGCGGCCCTCAACGCGTCTTTTAGATTCACGATTCACGGCCTTCACCCCTTGCCGAATATTTGTTCCCGCCGCTGCCGCCCGCGCCGCCCGCTTGGTAATATCACGCGCGTGACTACGGGGCCGAGCAAGCGCCTGCGCCTGATGCTGGTGGCGGGCGAGGAGTCGGGCGACACGCACGCGGCGGCGCTGGTCGCGGCGCTGCGCGAGCGCGCGCCCGCGACGGCCTTCGAGTTCTTCGGCGCGGCCGGGGC
>DATMVI010000708.1:0-2125 GCA_035563275.1 Pyrinomonadaceae bacterium | reverse complement strand
CGAGGGGACGACCGGGTGGCAATCGTGGGTCGAAGAGGTCAAACAGGTTGTCGAGCGCGAGGGCGGCGCGCTCGTCTACGGCTCGAACTTCTCGGTCGGCGTGCAGGTCTTCTACCGCGTCGTCGCGCGCGCGGCCGAGTTGCTCCGAGGCTTCGACTACGAACCCTTCATCGAGGAGGCGCACCACTCGCGCAAGCGCGACGCGCCCTCGGGCACGGCCCTGCGGCTGCGCGAGCTCGTGGCCTCGGAGTTCGCGCGCGACTTCTCCGTGGCCTCGACGCGCGCCGGCCACATCCCCGGCACGCACCGCGTCGGCTTCGACTCGCCGCCCGACCAGCTCACGCTCACCCACACGGCGCGCTCGCGCGAGGGCTTCGCCGCCGGCGCCCTCGTCGCCGCCCGCTGGATACAGGGCCGGCGCGGCGTCTACGAGTTTTCCGAGGCGTTTGATGAAATCTTAAAGAGTAATGAGTGACGAGTGACGAGTTAAAGCAATTTGTCTTTAACTCGTCACTCATTACTCCTCCTGGAGGTGGCGATGAACGTGGAGTGGATGCGGGGCTGCGCGACGGCTTTGGTGACGCCGTTCGGGGCGGACGGGTCGTTGGACGTGGAGACGTATCGGCGGCTCGTGAGGCGGCAGCTGGAGGGCGGCGTCCGTCTGCTGGTGCCGTGCGGGACGACGGGCGAGAGCGTGACGATGTCGGCGGCCGAGCGCGAGCAGGTCATCGGCGCGACCATCGAGGAGGCGCGGGGGCGCGGGCGCGTCATCGCCGGGACGGGGAGCAACTCGACGGCCGCGGCCGTCGAGCAGTCGCGCCGCGCGAAGGAACTCGGCGCCGACGCCGTGCTCGTCGTCGCGCCCTACTACAACAAGCCGACGCAGGAGGGGCTCTACCAGCACTTCCGCGCCGTCGCCGAGGCGGTCGAAGGTTTACCCGTCGTCCTCTACAACGTGCCGGGGCGCACCTCCTCGAACATCCTGCCGGCGACGGTGCTGCGGCTCGCGCGCGACTGCGCTAACGTCGTCGCCGTCAAGGAGGCTTCGGGGAGTCTCGCGCAGATTATGGAAATCCTGCGCGCGCGCCCCGCCGGCTTCCTCGTCCTCTCGGGCGACGACGCGATGACGCTCGCCATGCTCGCGCTCGGCGGCGACGGCCTCATCTCGGTCGCGTCGAACGAGGCGCCCGCGCCGCTCGCGCGCATGGTCGAGGCCGCGCTCGCGGGCCGGCTCGAAGAGGCGCGCGAGCTGCACTACAAGCTCCTGCCGCTGATGGACGTGAACTTCGTCGAGACGAGCCCCGGCCCGGTCAAGGCGGCGATGGCCCTGATGGGCCTGCTCGGGGAGAACCTGCGCCTGCCGCTCGTGCCCGTCACTGACGCGACCCGGAGCCGCGTGCGCGAGGTGCTCGTGGAGGCGGGCTTGCTGGAGGAGACGACGCATGTCGCTGCGTGAGCGCATCGAGGCTTTGGCGGCGAAGGCCGAGTTCGACGCCGACGACCGCGCGCTCTTCGCGGAGTTCAAGGCGGCGCTCAACCGCGGCGAGGCGCGCGCCGCCGAGCGCGCCGAGGGCGGCGCGTGGCGCGTCAACTCGTGGGTCAAGGCCGGCATCCTCGCCGGCTTCCGCATGGGCGCGCTCGTCGAGATGTCGGCGCACGAGTCTCTGCGCTTCTTCGACAAGGACACGTACCCCGTCAGGCCGACGACGCTTGAGGACGGAGTCCGCGTCGTGCCCGGCGGGTCGAGCGTGCGCGACGGCGCGTACCTCGCGCCGGGCGTGGTCTGCATGCCGCCGATGTACGACAACGTCGGCGCGTACGTGGACGAGGGGAAGATGATCGACAGCCACGCGCTCGTCGGCTCGTGCGCGCAGGTGGGCAAGCGCGTGCACCTCTCGGCCGCCGCGCAAATCGGCGGCGTGCTCGAACCCGTCGGCGCTGTCCCCGTCGTCATCGAAGACGACGTGCTCGTCGGCGGCAACTGCGGCGTCTACGAAGGCGCCATCGTGAAGCGGCGCTCGGTGCTCGCCGCCGGCACGGTGATCACCGGGTCCACGCCGGTGTACGACGTGCCCAATGGCCGCATCATCCGCGCCGAGCCTGGCACACCGCTGATCATCCCGGA
>DATMVI010000707.1:0-3670 GCA_035563275.1 Pyrinomonadaceae bacterium | reverse complement strand
TGCGCCCCGCCGCGCGCGGCGCGGAGGCCGCGGCCGCGGCCCGCCAGTCCGTCGGCTTTGAATTCGACGCGTGGCCGCGCCGCCTCGGCGCCGGCGCGCTCACACTCTCCCCGACCTCCCACTGCTGCCACACCGAGCCCTTCAAGCTGAAGCTGTCCGTCGCCGAGTGCGGCGGCGCGCTGCGCTTCGACCTCCACTACCACGCGGCCCGCCTGACGGAGGCGGGCGTGGCGCGACTGGCCGAGGAGTTCGAGGCGCTGCTGGCGAGCGTCGCCGAGCGGCCCGAGGCGCCGGTCGAAGAACTCGACCTGCTCGGGCGCGCCGAGCGCGAACTCGTGCTGGACGTGTGGAACCGGACGGAGGCCGACTACCCGGCCGGCGCGTGCGTCCACACGCTTTTCGAGCGGCAGGCCGCCGCCGCGCCGGACGCCGAGGCGGTCGTCTCCGAAGGCGTCCGGCTGAGTTACGCGGAGTTGAATGGCCGCGCCAACCAACTGGCGCGCCGCCTCCGGGCCCTCGGCGTCGGCCCCGATGCGCGCGTCGCCCTCCTGCTGGAGCGCTCCGCCGAGATGATCGTGGGCCTGCTCGGGGCGCTCAAGGCGGGCGGCGCTTACGTGCCGCTCGACCCCTCGGCGCCGCCCGAGCGGCTGCGCTTCATGCTCGAAGACGCGGGGGCCGCGGCGCTCGTGACGCGGGGGGGGCTCGCCGAGTCGTTGCCCGCGCACGCCGCCCGCGTCGTCCGCCTCGACTCCGACCGCGAGGCCATCGCGCGGCTGGGCGCGGAAGACCTCGGCGTCGAGGTCGCGCCCGACAACCTCGCCTACGTCATCTACACCTCGGGCTCGACCGGCGAGCCGAAGGGCGTAATGGTGCAGCACCGCTCCGTCGTCAACCTCCGCGGCGCGCTCCGGCGCGCGGTCTACGACGGGCTCGGCCCCCGCCTGCGCGTGAGCCTCAACGCGCCGCTCGTCTTCGACGCCTCGGTCAAGCAGGTCGTCCAACTGCTCGACGGCCACGCGCTCGTCATCGTCCCCGAGGGGGTGAGGCGGGACGCCGAGCAGATGTTCGAGTTCGTGGCGCGCGAGCGCGTCGGCGTGCTCGACTGCACGCCTTCGCTGCTGCGCCCGCTGGAGGAACTGGCGGCGGGAGGCCGGGCCGGGCCGGGCAGGCTGCGGGCCGTGCTCGTCGGCGGCGAGGAGTTGGACGGCGCCCTTTGGGAGAAGCTGGCGGCCGACGAGACCGTCCAATACTTCAACGTCTACGGCCCGACCGAATGCACGGTGGACGCGACCGCGCGCCGCGTCGAGCCGGGCCGCAAAGGCATCGGCGGGCCGCTCCCGAACGTGCGCGCCTACCTGCTCGACGAGCGGATGCGGCCCGCGCCGGTCGGCGTTACGGCCGAGCTTTACGTCGGCGGCGCGGGCGTCGCGCGCGGCTACCTGAACCGGCCCGCTTTGACGGCCGAGCGGTTCGTCCCCGACCCGTTCTCCGGCGAGTCGGGCGCGCGCCTCTACCGCACGGGCGACCTCGGTCACTGGCTCGACGACGGCACCATCGAATTCGCCGGGCGGGCCGACCATCAGGTCAAGCTCAGAGGCTTCCGCGTCGAGCCGGGCGAGATCGAGGCCGTCCTCTGCCGGCACCCTTCGGTGCGCCGGGCCGTCGTCGTCGCCCGCGACGACGAGGCCGGCGGCAAGCGCCTGATCGCCTACGCGGTGCCGAAGCCGCGCCACGCGGCCTCGGTCGAGGGCCGGCCCCGCTACGAGCTGCCGAACGGCATGGCCGTCGTCCACCAGAACAAGAACGAGACCGACTACCTCTACGAGGAGCTGTTCGAGAAAGAGGTCTACGTCCGCCACGGCATCCGGCTGCCCGAAGACGCCTGCGTCTTCGACGTGGGCGCCAACATCGGCATGTTCACGCTCTACGTCAGCCGGCGGTGCCCGGCCGGGCGCGTCTACGCCTTCGAGCCCATCGCGCCGATCTTCGAGGCGCTGCGCATCAACGCCGACCTCTACGGCGCGAACGTCAAGCTGTTCCCCATCGGCCTCTCGCACGAGGAGCGGACGGAGAGCTTCACCTTCTACCCGCGCTACTCGATGATGTCGGGCCTGAGCGCCTACGCCGACGCCGCCGGCGAGGTCGAGGTCGTCAAGCGTTACCTCCGCAACGAGGGGCGGGCCGGCTCGCCCGAGTCCGCGGGGCTGCTCGAACACGCGGACGAAATCCTGTCCGGGCGCTTCACGGCCGAGCTTTGCGAGAGCCGCCTGCGCCGCCTCTCGGACGTGATCCGCGAGGAGGGCGTCGGGCGCATCGACCTGCTCAAGGTGGACGTGCAGCGGGCCGAGCTCGACGTGCTGCGCGGGCTCGGCCCCGGCGACTGGGAGAAGATTCAACAGGTCGTGATGGAGGTTCACGACCGCGAGGGCGGCGACAGCGAGGGGCGCGTCGGGGAGATTCGCGCGCTGCTCGAAGCGCGCGGCTACGCGGTCGTGGCCGAGCAGGACGAGCTGCTCGTCGGCACCGACCGTTACAACCTCTACGCGTGGCGGCCCCGCCCCGAAGGGGCCGCGCCCGACAACGGGAACCGTCACGCCGCCGCGCGCCCCGCCGCGAAGGGGCGCGAGTTGCTCTCCGTCTCCGACCTGCGCGAACACCTCCGCGGGCGCCTGCCCGAGTACATGGTGCCGTCGGCCTTCGTGCTGCTCGACGCGCTGCCCTTGACGCCCAACGGCAAGGTTGACCGCCGCGCGCTGCCTTCGCCCGACGGGGCGCAGGCCGGGGGGGCCGGCGCCCCGCCGCGCACGCCCTTCGAGGAGATGCTGGCCGGCGTCTGGGCCGGGCTGCTCGGCGCCGGGCGCGTCGAGCGCGACGACAACTTCTTCGAGCTGGGCGGCCACTCGCTGCTGGCGACACAGGTCATGTCGCGCGTGCGTAAGGTCTTCCGCGTCGAGCTGCCGCTGCGCGCGCTGTTCGAGGCGCCCACGGTCGCCGCGCTGGCCGAACGCGTCGAGGCCGCGGTCAGGGCCGGGCACGGGCTGGAGTCGCCGCCCGTCGGCCCCGCGCCGCGCGACGAGCCGCTGCCGCTCTCCTTCGCGCAGCGGCGCCTCTGGTTCCTCGACCAGTTGGAGTCCGGCAGCCCCGTTTACAACTGCCCGGCGGCCATCAAGCTCAACGGCGCGCTCGACCTCGACGTGCTCGGGCGGGCGCTGTCGGAGATCGTCCGACGCCACGAAGTCCTCCGCACGCGCTTCATCTCGGTGGATGGGACGCCGGCGCAGGTCGTCGCGCCCCCGGAGCCCTGCGCCATCAAGGTCGTCGCGCTCGACGGGCTCGGCCCCGCCGAGCGCGAGGCCGAGGCCGAACGTCTCACGCGCGAGGAGGCGCGCCGCCCGTTCGACCTCGCGGCCGGGCCGCCGCTGCGAGCGACGCTGCTGCGCCTCTCGGCCGACGAGCACGTCGCGCTCTTCACGACGCACCACATCGTCTCGGACGCGTGGTCGGTGGGCGTGCTCGTCAGCGAGGTCGCCGCGCTCTACGAGGCGTTGAGCGACGGCAGGCCGTCGCCGCTGCCCGAGCTTCAGGTGCAGTACGCGGACTACGCGGCGTGGCAGCGCGATTGGCTGCGGGGCGAGGCGCTCGACAGGCAGCTCTCTTACTGGAAGGCGCA
>DATMVI010000706.1:0-5686 GCA_035563275.1 Pyrinomonadaceae bacterium | reverse complement strand
GGAGTGGCTGTCGCCCTGAAGCGCCGCCGGCCGCGCCGCGACTTTGCACCAGCTTCCCCGTTTTTCACCTCCCCCGTTCGACCGAGCAGGAGAGTTTTATGGCGAACGTCCTCGCCTCGTTCGGCCCCGTCTGGGGCGAGTTGAAGAAGGGCAACTTCACGGCGCTGCTGTCGCGCTACAGCGACCTTCTGCTGCCCGTCGGCGTGATGCTCGCCATCGGGACGCTCTTCGTGCCGCTGCCGCCGGCGGTCATCTCCATCCTCATCGTCGTCAACCTCGCCGCCTCCATCGTCGTGCTCGCCACCTCGCTCTACATCACGACGCCGACGCAGCTCACCTCCTACCCGACGATACTGCTCCTGACGACCGTCTTCCGCCTGACCCTGAGCGTCTCGGCGACGCGCAGCATCCTCAAGAACGGGACGGCCGGCGGCGTCATCGAGGCGCTGGGGCAGATCACGGCGCAGGGCAGCGTCATCGTCGGCGCGGTGATGTTCGTGATGATCCTCGTCGTGCAGTTCATCGTCGTGGCGAAGGGGTCGGAGCGCGTGGCCGAGGTGGCGGCGCGCTTCACGCTCGACGCGATGCCGGGCAAGCAGATGTCGATCGACGCCGACATGCGCTCGGGCCTCATCACGCAGGAGCAGGCCCGCGCCGCGCGCTCCGCGCTCCAGAAGGAGTCGCAGCTCTACGGCGCGATGGACGGCGCGATGAAGTTCGTCAAGGGCGACGCCATCGCCACCATCATCATCGCGATGGTGAACATCGCGGGCGGCCTCGCCGTCGGGGTGCTGGTGCGCGGGATGACGATGGGGGCGGCGGCGCAGAAGTACACCATCATGACCATCGGCGACGGGCTGGCGGCGATCATCTCGTCCATGCTGATTACGGTCTCGGCCGGCATCGTCGTCACGAGGGTTTCGACCGACGAGGACACCTCGAACGTCGGCTCCGACATCAGCCGCCAGCTCCTGCGCAACCCGAAGCCGCTCTTCGTCGCCGCCGGGCTGCTGCTGCTGATGGCGGTGCTGCCGGGGATGCCGACCGTGCCCCTGCTGCTCGTGGGCGCGGGCGTGGCGGGGCTCGGCTACAGCCTCCTGCGCGGGCAGCAGAGGGCGGCCGAGTCCGAGCGAGCGCGGATGGAGAAGGCGGGCGAGGTGCCCGGTCAGGACGAGTTGCAGCCGACCTTCGCCGTCCCGCTCGCCGTCGTCGTCAGCGCCGAGCTGACGCACCTCATCGACACGGCGACGCCGTCGGGCGCGCGCTTCCGGGCGGAGCTGCCGAAGCTGCGCTCGGCGATCTACTACGACCTCGGCGTGCTCCTGCCCAACTGCTACGTGAGCGGCGACGCGCCCTTGAAGGCCAACCAGTATTTCATCGCCATCAAGGAGGTGCCGGTCGTCTACGGCGCGCTCAAGGCCGACTGCGTGTACGTCAACGACTCGGCCGAGAACATCAGGGTCTTCGGCCTCGAAGGCGAGGAGGTCAGGAACCCGGCCGACCTCAAGCCGGGCGCGTGGATACCGGCCGCGCAGCGCCCGCTCGCCGAGGCGGCGGGCCTCAAGGTGTGGGAGCCGGCCGAGGTCATCACGCTCCACCTCTCGATGGTCATGCGCAAGTACGCGCACGAGTTCGTCGGCATACAGGAGGCGCAGGCGCTGCTCGACTTCGTCTCGCGCGGCGCGCCGAAGCTGGTCGAGGAGGTCGTGCCGAAGGTCGTCACCGTCCACCAGTTCACCGACGTGCTGCAAAGGCTCGTGCAGGAGGGCATCTCGATCCGCGACGTGAAGACGGTGCTCGACGCGCTTTCCGAGTGGGGGCGCATCGAGAAAGACCCGGTGATGCTGACCGAGTACGTGCGCGCGTCCCTGAAGCGCTACATCTCGTTCCGCTACACGGGCGGGCGCGACACGCTCTTCGTCTACCTGCTCGACCCCGAGATCGAGGACGTGATCCGCGGCGCCATCCGCCGCACCTCCACGGGCTCTTTCCTCTCGCTCGACCCGGCCATCGCGCACGACATCCTCGACGCCCTGCGCCGCGAGATCGCCAACCTCCCGCCCGGCGCGCAGAAGCCGGTCGTCATCACCGACATGGAGCTGCGCCGCTTCGTCCGCAAGATGGTCGAGCTGGAGTTCCCGACGCTGACCGTCCTCTCCTATCAGGAGCTCGCGCCCGAGCTCAACGTCCAGCCCGTCGGCCGCATCTCGATGCGCCCGCCGCAGACGGCCGCCAACTTCTTCCCCACGCCCGGCGAAGGCGTCGGAGCGCTGCCGACGCCGGCGCTCGCCGAGGGGACGTAAAGTCGGAAGCCCGGCCGCGGGGGGCGCGGGGCCGAAGGCGAACTTCAAAAGGCGAAGGTGAAGGACGAGGGCCACGGCGGTCTTCGTCCTTCACCTTCGCCTTCGCCTTTTGAGCTTTACCTTTGCCTTACCTGACCCGCCCTCCCCCGCGGCCGGGCTTCCGTTTATTCGGGATTCCTCAGCAGTTCCGGCGGGAGCCGTTCGTAGCCTTCGGCCTTCGTCTCGAAGCGCGAGGCGAGCCAGCCGACGGGGAGCGCGGCGCTGGCGGCGAGGGCGCAGAGGGCGAGGCCGGGGAGCCAGACGTAGAGCTTGGGGTGGTGGTTCGAGTCGGCGCGCACGAAGCGTTCGAGGCGCAGGAGCGCGTCGTCCACGGTGCGCGCGAAGTCGGCGGCGAGCGCGTCGGCGTCCGGCTCTTCCGGCGCCCCCTCGGCGGCGACGCGGCGGGCCACCGCGCCGAGCAGGAGGCAGACGGCCTCGTGCTCGCTCACGCGCCACGCGGCGTCGAGCGGGTCGGGGAACTGCCGCTCCCACCAGCCGCGGTCGCTCTCGTGGCGCGCGGCGTCGAGCGAAAGGGCGGCGGCGCGGGCCGTCGCGGGGCGGCGCTCGGCGAGCGCGCGGGCGACGAGCGCGTAGCCCTCGGCGAGGTGGAAGTGGGCGCGCGAGGCGCGGAAGGCGCGCGCGTTGTGGAGCACGCCCTCACGCAGGTTCGGGGCCGACAGCGCGATCTGCGTGAAGGCCTCGCGCTCGCGCGCGGCGACGGCGAAGTGGAGCGCGAGGACGAGCTGGTCGGGGCTGGGGTCGAAGCCGTGGCGCCGGCGCGCGAACGCCTCGGCCAGCGTGCGCGCCGCCTCGCCCCACAGGCGGCGCACCGTCTCGGCGTCGCGGTACAGGGCCCACTCGAACATCGAGGCCCGCCAGCAGGCGTTCGCCAGAGGCTGCGCGAAGGCCGCGTCGCCGTCCGCCACCCTGCGCCGGTACTCGGCCGCCATGCGCCGCTCGTGGTTGAGCGACCGCAGGTCGTAATCGCCCGCGCCGTAGTTTGCCGACGGAGAAGACATGGGAAGGAAGTTATCAGTCGTCAGTTATCAGTCATCAGTAAACTCCGCACCGAAGAGGCCCGCGTCTCAGCCGCGGCCGTCCGGCGGGGAATGTTTTATACTGACAACTGATAACTGATAACTGACAACTGCTTTTATGCGAATGCCACTTCGCCGGCCGCGCCCGGCAGGAGCCGCGTGACGGAGGTCGCGTCGCGGGCGGGCGCGCCCTCCTCGACCTCGACGCTTAAAAGCGCGACGTGGAAGCGGCCGTCGTTGAGGGCGTCTTCGAGCATCTCGCCGAGCAGGTTGTGCTCGACGACGGCCGAGTCCTTCAGCCGCTCGACCAGCTCGCGCACCCAGCCGTCGGTGAACGGCTCGTGGCCGAAGACCCACTCGAACTCCGAGTTGTTGACCGCCGACTGGACGGCGACGAAGTGCGGCGAGGCGAGCGTGCGGCCGTCGAAGCCGATGACCGTGTAGATGGCGTCGAAGCCGTAGAGGACGAGCGGCGACAGACGCGCCGGCGCGTGCTCGCCCTCGAAGGCCGAGCCAAGTAGGCCGCCGGCCGCGCCGAGCCATAGCAGCCGGTCGAGCTTGAGCGGCGTGCCGTCGCGCGCCAGAAGCGCCCGGCCCTCGGCGTCCGTCAGAAGCCCTTGCAGCTCCGCGACGAGCCGCGGAATCTCCCAGCGCGCCGCGCGACCCGGCAAAGCCGGCAGCACCAGCGACAGCAACTCTTCGAGCGCGCCGTCGGCCGCCCCCGCCCCGCCGGCCTTGAGCCACGCGACGAAGCTGGCCTCGGCGTGCGCCTTCTGCGCGTCGCCCGCGTGCGCCGCCGCGCGCTGCAACGCGCCCTCGACGGCGTCGAGCGTTCGCATCAACTCCATCATCTCGGCGGCGACGCGCGCGCGGCCCGTCAGAGGGAAAGGGTTGAACTGCTCCTGCGGCGGGAGGAAGGCCCCCGCGCGCAGGTCGCGCAGAACCTCCTGCGGGTGCGGGCGCGGCTGCGGCGCGACCGCGGCGTAGGGCGAAGCCGCGGCGTGCGCCGGCGAACTGTTCGCGGGCTGCCAACCGCCGCCCGGTTGCGACGCGGGCGGGCGCTGCCCCTCGCCCGGCGCGCCGTAGAGCGCGCGCGCCAGCTTCGCCTCGGCCTGCTGCACGACGTGGCCGCCGGTCTTCTCCAGACGCTTCAGGTACCGGTTGAGCAACACCGCGCCGAGCAGCTCGTCCACCATGTCGCGCGCGAACTGGTCGGGCGCGGCCGCCGCGCGGCCCAGCGTGCGCGTGGCCTGTTCGAGCGGGAGCCGCACGTCGCCGGGCAGGCGCACGAAGGACTCGCCCCGGTGCTGCGCGTGCTCGACGGCGCGGTTCAGGTGGTCGAGAGCGCGCTCGACGATCCTGAAGACTTTGTCGGCGCGGCGGCCGTCGAGGTGGCTGAGGAAGTCGGGGCCGAGGGTTTCGGCCGCGGCGCGCAGCGCGGCGCGCGTTTCGGGCGGCAGGCCGGCCCCGTCGGTCTGGCCGCGCAGGAAGGCGGCCGCCGATTCGAGCAGCGGGGGCGACGTGTGCTTGAGCGTGTGGCCGAGGTCGCGGACGACGGAGGCCACCAGTTCCGTCGTGCGACCGAGCGTGCCGGCGATGGTGTTGGTCAGCGTGTCGAGCGGCAGAGGCCCGCCGGAATGTTTGTCGTGGCCGTAGGCGTGGCCGCGCCCGTTGTTGCCCGGCCCCCAGTTGTCGAAGCGCGAACGGTCGCCGCGCGACCAGCCGTCGTTATTTCTGAAACGCCAGCCGTCGCCTCCGTCGTCGTCGCCGGAGCGGCCGCGGCGTCCGTGGTCGTGGTCGTCGGGGCGTGAGCGGGAGACGCCGTCGTCGTCGCCCTGACGCCCGAAGCGCGCGCGGCCGTCGTCGCCGTCGTTGTCGCCGACGCGGGCGCGGTCGTTGTCGGTCTGGCTGTGGAAGCGTATGTCGTGGTCGTCGCCGTAGTCGTCGCTGCCGCGCGTGCGGTTCACGTCGCGCGCGCGGTCGCGCCCCGGCAGGTCGTCGCCGAGGCGGTCGGTGCCCGGCGGCTGTTGCGACTTCGTGAGGTTCTCGATGCGGTTGCGGACTTGCTGAACCTGATGCTCGATCTCGCGGACGCGCGCGGGCTTGCCGGCGTCGTTGGGTTCGTTGCGCCCGGCCTTGTTGTCGTGGCCGAAGGCGTGGCCGCGCCCGTTGTTGCCCGGCCCGTCGGCGTGCTTGTTGTCGCCGCGGTTCGCCCCCGGCGGCCCCTCCGCGCCGACGCGCCGGCCGGGGCCGCGCACGTCGCCGCCGGCCGCGTTCTGCGGGCCGTGGCCCTGCCCGACGCCGTCG